>NZ_JBBMEY010000011.1:0-59278 GCF_040096285.1 Ruminococcoides intestinihominis
ATCACACTTTCATTACGGGCGAACACTGTTCGCCCCTACGACTGTGAGCCAAAATTTTGTTATAATTCACACCCACAAACCCTAATTTATAGAACTGATTAATCTTTACCCACAAACAAAATTTTAAAATTTAAAAAGAAAAGTTTTCCACATTATCATTTGGTAATGTGGAATTTTTATTTTCATCATAAGGTGGTGCAGATATAAGAAGGTCATTTCTTAAAGTCTTCTATATAACAATTTTTGCCATTAATTTGCCCTAAAGAGGACTTTAAGTAATGAGGTTCATACATCTGCACCTTTTTTAATTCCGATTATTTAGTGAAATGAAAATGCTTTTAATAACTATGTTCTCTACCCTATCATTGATGATATTGTGTAAAGCTTTAGAAGTATTGAATATTATAAATTAAATAATATAAATTAATAAAATTTTTGGAAAATGAAAAAGACTCCCCAACCGAAGTTAGGGAGTTTGAAAAATGGAAGTTTTTCCGAAATAATCTTAAGCCTTGTTAACAGAACCGAATAGTTCCATCTTTTCTTTTACTGTAGCCTTGATTGCTTCAAAACCAGGAGCAAGAAGCTTTCTTGGGTCAAAGCCCTTACCTTCCTGATCCTTACCGGCTTCAATATACTTTCTTGTTGCTTCAGCAAATGCTAGCTGACATTCTGTGTTAACATTAACCTTGCTTACGCCAAGAGTGATAGCCTTCTTAACCATTTCATCAGGGATACCTGAACCACCGTGAAGAACTAGAGGCATATCGCCTGTCTTCTGCTGAACAGCGTCTAGTGTTTCAAATGATAGACCTGCCCAGTTTGCTGGGTACTTACCGTGGATATTACCAATACCGGCTGCAAGCATTGTTACACCTAGGTCTGCAATTCTCTTACATTCTTCAGGATCAGCACATTCACCGGAACCGATAACGCCATCTTCTTCGCCACCGATTGCACCAACTTCAGCTTCAATTGAAAGACCCTTTTCGTTACAGATGTTAACTAGTTCAGTTGTCTTTGCAACATTTTCGTCAATATCATAATGAGAACCATCAAACATTACTGATGAGAAACCAGCTTCGATACAAGCCTTTGCACCTTCGTATGAGCCATGGTCTAGGTGAAGTGCTACAGGAACTGTAATGTTAAGTTCTTCTAGCATACCGTTTACCATACCAACTACTGTCTTGTAGCCACACATATACTTACCTGCACCCTCAGATACACCAAGGATTACAGGGCTGTTTAGTTCTTCTGCTGTTAGAAGAATAGCCTTTGTCCATTCTAGGTTATTAATGTTAAACTGACCAACTGCATAATGACCAGCTTTTGCTTTTGTAAGCATTTCTTTTGCATTTACTAATGGCATTTTGAATTCCTCCGTAAATTAAATTGTGGCATAATAATTTATTGCCTTACAATGGTATTATACAATATAGAAAATACATTATAAATCATTTAAAGAAATATAAGTACAAAAAGGGCCTTATTTCGATATTTTTTTAACAAACTTACATATTTCTAAAAAATGTTGAATAATATACACTATATTGTTTGACTTAACATACTTTAATATGCTAAAATTATTTAAGTATAAAATAAGTATATTTAATTTCGGGAGAATATTATGGATAATGTAACATTTACACCTCCTGCAATAGCTAATTTGAAAGATATGCTTAACAAATCAGCTATGCTCTATGGTGAAAAAGACGCTTATCAAATAAAGAACAGTGATGGTACTTTTACACATTACACCTATAAAGATGTACTGAATATGGTACAGGGTCTTGGAACAGGTCTTATAAATATGGGACTTAAAGGTCAAAAAATTGCAATTATCGGTGAAAACCGTATTGAATGGGAAATTGCTTACCTTGCCATTGTATGTGGTGTTGGTATTGTTGTTCCTATTGATAAGACTTTACCGGAAAATGAACTTAAAAGTGTTATTGAGCGTTCAGAGGTTAGTGCAATTTTTTATTCAGAAAAATATAAGGATGCATTGACCAGAATTAAGTTTGGTGGACAAAACAACCTAAGACACCTTATCTCTATGGATCAAGAAAAGCATAGTGGTGGTGTTTATAGTCAAAAAGAACTGACTGAATACGGTAATCACCTAATTGATGCC
Organism: Ruminococcoides intestinihominis; assembly: GCF_040096285.1. Lineage (NCBI taxonomy): Bacteria > Bacillati > Bacillota > Clostridia > Eubacteriales > Oscillospiraceae > Ruminococcoides > Ruminococcoides intestinihominis. The sequence goes on from NZ_JBBMEY010000011.1 coordinate 2,138, forward strand.
GGATTTAATGAATATATTGATGCAAAAATCAATCCTTACACAATGAACATTATGTTGTTCACATCCGGTACAACCAGTCAATCAAAGGTTGTTGCACTTTCTCAGTACAATATTTGTTCTAATCTTTTAGACATTGATAAAATTCTGGATATTAGTTATGAGGATATTTTTCTGTCTTTCCTACCACTAAACCATGTTTTTGAATGTACAGTAGGTTTTCTGTTCCCTATTTATAAAGGTGCAAAAATTGTTTTTGCTGACAGTGCAAGAAGAATTGTTAAGAACTTACATGACTACAAAGTTACTTTCCTTGCTTGTGTACCGGCTATGTATGAGAAAATCTTTGAGCATGTTAACAAAGCCCTTGATAAAGCCGGTAAGCAAAAGAACATTGTTAAGCTAAAGAAACTACATAAGCACGATTCTATGGAAAAGAAAAAGGAAATTTTCAGCTACATACACGATATGCTTGGTGGTAACATTAGATACCTAATCAGTGGTGCTGCACCACTTGATAGAGATTACGAAAGAAGATACAGAGAACTTGGTCTTAACCTACTACAGGCTTATGGCTTAACAGAAACCTCACCTGTTGTATCTATGGCAAATGAAGAAAACTATAAACTTGGCTCAGTTGGTAAACCTGCTCCCAGTGTTGAGGCTAGAATTGCTAATCCTGATGCTAACGGTATTGGTGAACTGGTGGTAAAAGGTCCTAATGTTATGATGGGCTATTACGCCAACGCTGAGGCTACTGCACAAGTTTTACAGAATGGTTGGTTTCATACCGGTGACCTTGCAAAAATTGATGAGGATGGATTTATCTTCATCTGTGGTCGTCAGAAGAATGTTATTGTTCTTAAGAACGGTAAAAACATCTTCCCAGAAGAAATGGAAGCTATCGTTAACAAAATTGAAGGTGTACAGGAATCATTAATCTATGGTAAACAACATGGTGCTGACAAAGATGACCTTCGTATTCATGTTAAGATTGTTTATGATCCTGAAACTATGGAAAGAGTTTACCACCTAACTGATGAAAAAGAAATTCAACAAGCATTGTTCCAAGAAGTTAAAGCTATCAACAGAACTTTGCCTGTATACAAAGCAATCAGAGGTGTTGTGGTTTCTAAAAAACCACTAATCAAAACTGCAACTAATAAAGTTAAAAGACTTGAAGAAATGAAAACACTTTAATTTTCCACATACAAATAAGGACTCTTAGATTACTAATAATCTGGGAGTCCTTTTCCTTGCTTAAAAAATTTTCCACATAAAAAAACAGAGTAACCAATGGGCTACTCTGTAATCAACTATAAATTATAGAACATAAATTGTTACATTTCTTCTACCAAATGCAGCACAGTCAGCATATGAATCCATAAATAGGTCAACAATTGCTGAACCATCCATTAAAGCACCACCTGTATCAACAGCAGTTGCATAACCATATACATAACTACCGTCAGATGCTTTAATATAAAGTTTACTGCCATAAGGAATAATGTTAGGGTTAACTGCTACACCACCAACCTTTGCTAAGTTACCTGTTGCAGTACCTGAACCTGCAGGAGCAGTATAAGCAGTACCTGAACCTGTAATAATCTGTTTGTAAGAAACTGTGTTACCGTTGTTATCTACGAATGTATTACCACCGTTATTACTACCACCAATTGTATATGAGTTAGTTTTCTTAGTAGTTTTCTTCTTAGTAACCTTAGTACCAATTGTCTTTTTCTGTGGTACAGGTTTCTTTGTTACCTTAGTTGAAACAACCTTTGAAGAAACAAGAACACCATCTTCATATGTACATTTCTTAGTAACTACCTTTTTACCTTCAACACCATACTGAGTGATAACTGATGTTCCCTTTTTCATTGAACTATCCTTAGTTACCTTAGTATCAAAGTCAATAGTCTTTGTTTCCTTTACATTCTTAACAGTAACCTTAGTTACATTAACTTCCATACCGTCATAAACTTTTGCATTAGCCTTTACATTTAGCTTGTCAGCCTTTTTATAACCAAGGTCAAGACTTTCTAATGCTTCCTTAACTGTACCCTTAGGTACTTCGTAAGAATCAGTTTCGCCACTTACTGTTACAGTAATGTTTACTGTTTTGTTAATAACAATCTTAGTATTCTTATCAACTTCTGTTGTAAGTGAAGGGCTAACCTTCTCGTCATTTGCTACTGTAATACCGGCTTTATCAAGTGCATCGGCAACTGTACCACTTGCCATAGTAACTGATGTTGTCTTTCCATTGTGTTCAATAGGAAGTTGAAAAGCCTTTAAAATAGTAATACTGATAAGACCGTTGTTGTCTGTTCTGATAACTTCATCATCATCTGAAAGCTGAAGACTGGCCTTATCCAAAATGTTATCTGTATTAATATTTGATGTGGTAGGAGTATTCATATCTGTGCCATAAGTTGCTTCATCATTAGTAAGAGCAGCAACTGAAAGAACTGTTGCAAAAGTAATAGCCAATGTTAACACTATTGAAACTAATACAAACAAGCTCTTCTTGTTAATAGCCATAATAATTAACTCTCCTTTTCTTAATTTTTCATAGACGCAATTTGCCTACGGTCTATAGTATATCCGTTTGATTTGTTTATGTCAAACATATAACAGCCTTTGAATTTGTGCATAATATACAACAAAGAGCGAAAATCCTTTGGACTTGCCAATTTTATATTCTTTAAAAGAATTATTAACGGCTTTTTGTTGTGCAAAATAGAGAAAGTTATCTGTAACTTTTCTGTAATCTTTAGTTCTGATTTAGAAACAAATTTATTACAGAAATTTGAGAAAGCCCATTAAATCTAGGTTTTCTCCATTTAATTTATTAAATACAAGAAAAATATTTGTTACAACTCTGTAATAAATACTGTTTTCTCCCCTATTTTGGGCTGATTTTTTATTCTTTTTCTGCAAAAAGAGCTATTTTTATTGAATTTTTCGTATAGACTTTTAAGGTAAATGGGTATATAATGAAGTTGATTTTGGGTGTTTTTATGACAGGAAACACTCACAATTTTACAAGACATTTTTCTATTACTTTTATCGTAGAAACGAACATTATTAATCTAATTTTCTTTCTATTATATATAGTATATAGAGGATGTTAAAAACGGGGGTTAAAAAATGGATTTTATTGATCTAACAAGTTTGCATAGTTACAGCTATCTTTTAGTTTTAGCTGCAATTTTGCTAACTACAAAACTACTTGGACTTTTCTCACGATGGGTTCGTTTGCCACAGGTTCTTGGTGCATTGGTTGCCGGTGTTATTCTTGGTCCTGTTGTAAATGCTATTGTGGGTTGGAGTACAGGTGATGGTTTCTTCTCACAAGCAGCCGGTTCTGATCAGCTATTCGGTATGCTTTCTGAACTTGGTGTTATTGTACTGATGTTTGGTGCAGGTCTTGAAACTGATGTTCAGGAAATGAAAAAATGTGGTAAAGCCTCATTGATTATTGCAGTTATCGGTGTTATCACACCACTTATCTTTGGTGCTTTTGCAAGTTACTACTTTATTGACGACCCTAACAGCCAAGAAAGATTACTAAAATCTATTTTCATTGGTGTTGTTCTAACTGCTACTTCTGTTTCAATTACTGTTGAAACACTAAAGGAACTTGGCAAGTTAAATACTCCTGCAAGTAATGCAATTCTTGGTGCTGCTATTATAGATGATGTTCTGGGTATTATTGCTTTAACAATCATCACAAGCTTCAAGAGTAAGGATGTAAACATTTGGTTTGTACTAATCAAGATTGTTCTATTCTTTATCTTTGCTGCAATTCTTGGTTTCATTATGCTAAAGATATACAAGTGGATGAACAAGCATACTTCAAGAGATAGCAGAAGACATGTTATTATTGCTTTTGCTTACTGCCTAGTATCTTCATTCGTAGCTGAAGTATTCTTTGGTGTTGCTGATATTACAGGTGCTTATGTTGCCGGTCTTGTACTTTCAATGACTAATCGTAAGAGATACCTAGTAAACAGATTCTCTACACTATCATATATGTTACTTTCTCCAATCTTCTTTGCTTGTATCGGTCTAACAATCGAAATGCCTGAATTAACAGTTTCACTACTGGTATTTGCAATTCTAATCACTATTGTTGCTGTAGCAACTAAGTTATTCGGTTGTGCCTTAGGTGGTAAGATTTGTGGCTACTCAACAAAAGAATGTTTCCAGATTGGTGCAGGTATGATTTCAAGAGGTGAAGTTGCTCTTATCGTTGCTAAGAAAGGTGAAAGCTGTGGTCTAATGGACCCTAAGCTATTTGGTCCACTGGTAATTGTTGTTGTACTTACAACTATCATTGCTCCTATTATCCTAAAGATTCTTTTTGCTAAGGATAAAGATAATGGTGAAAAGGGTCCTCGTCTAGAGGATAAACAACCTGCTTAAAACATATACTACTAAAGCCTTCTAGTAATAGAAGGCTTTACTTATACTAATATGTAAAGGAGATTTACTATGTTATATAATCTTCATACACATACATTCAGATGTAATCATGCTACAGGTGAGGACAAGGCATATGTTGAATATGCTATACAATCAGGTGTTAAGGTTCTTGGCTTTTCCGACCATTGTCCTCAATTCTTCAAAAAGCCAAACTACTACAGTCACTTCCGTATGCGTCCTATTTTTGTGGAAAAATATGCACAGTCAGTTAGAGATTTAGCTGAGGAATACAAGGATGACATTAAAATTCTTTTAGGCTTTGAAACTGAATATTATCCTGAAACCTATGATGAACTTATTAAAACTATAAGAGATTTAGATACAGACTACTTAATTCTTGGTGAACACCTAATCGGTAATGAATATGATGAAGAACAGTTTTATACCGGTGAGCGTGGTGGTGACGACTACCTAAAGAAATACACAGACCAAGTAATTGAAGGTTTAAAGAAAGGTGTTTTCACTTATCTCTGTCATCCTGACTTGGTTAATCATAAAGGCATTGAAGAAGTATATATAAAAGAAATGACCAGACTTTGTAAAAAAGCAAAGGAGCTTAATATTCCTTTAGAATACAATATGCTGGGTAAATATTACGGTAGGAACTATCCTAACAAGGTATTTTGGAATATTGCTAAGAAAGTTGGAAATACTGCTGTAATCGGTTTTGATGCACATACACCTACATTTATGTTAAAGACAGATTTACGAGATGAATGTGTAAATGAACTTAATGACTTAGGTATTAAGCTACTTGATTTTGATGAAATCAACATTATTAAACCATAATAAGATATAGAAAAGGTGGGTACTAATTAATAGCACCCACCTTATTTTTATTGAAAAATTTCTTTAGCTACCTTAGATAAATCAGAGAACTGCTGAAGCACAAACTCACTATCAGTATCACCAAATCCATACTTAGCATAGATAAATGGTACATTAGCAATAACAGATGCCTCTTTATCCATAACAGTATCACCAACATAACAAGCCATATCAAGGTTATTTCTTTCGGCAACCATCTTGATATTTTCACCTTTACATTTACCTGTTCTACCTGCCATTTCAAAGTCATCAAACAAATAACCTAGGTGAGAAACTTCCATAAAAATTTGAACATATCCGTTCTCACTATTGCTTACACAATAGAAGGAATATTCATCCTTCATACTATTAAGTGTTTCTTCTACCTTAGGGTAAATTTCTCCACAACTTGAGTTTAGTACCTTATAGCTATTTTTGTCACACTCTTTAGCTATTTTCATTTTTGTATCATAGTCAAGGTCAGGCATATGAAGTTCTGCAATTTGCTCCAAAGTTTTGCCCATATAACTTTCCATTAATGGTCTTGTTAATAATTTGCAAAAGTCATATTTGCTTAAAACTTCATTCCAACCCTTTACTGCAAGGTTAACAGTATCCCATAGTGTACCGTCTAAATCAAAGATTATCCCTTTCTTCATAACATTCTCCTATTCTCCTTGACTTCCAAAGTTATTTTCTATATCAACACCTGTTTCGGCATAATCATATAGTTCTTTATCAATTTCCATATTTCTAAAATAATACTTCTTGTCCTCATCTGTAATTTTTCTTATTACTCTACAAGGATTACCAACTGCAATTACATTGTCAGGAATGTTCTTAGTTACAACACTGCCTGAACCGATAACAACATTACTACCGATAGTAACACCCGGATTGATTACTGTCTGAGCACCTACCCATACATTGTCACCGATAGTTACAGGAAAATTGTATTCAATCCCTAAATTTCTTGGATGAGGATGAACAGGATGACCTGCAGTATAAATACCTACATATGGAGCAAGAAAAACATTGTCACCGATAGTAACCTTTGCACCGTCAAGAATAGTTACACCGGTATTGGCATAAAAGCCTTCACCTACATATGTATTCTTGCCATAATCAAAGTAGATAGGTCTTTCCATCCATACTCTTTCACCTGTTCCCCCTAGCATTTCTTTAAGAAGTGCGATTCTACCCTTAGAATCATCAGGGTCAAGGTGGTTAAATTTAAACTGCAATCTCTGCTGATGTTGTTTTTCTTCTTCTAATACTTTATCAAATGACAAACAAGGCTTGCCATTTAACATTCTTTCTTTCATATCTAAACTCATAATTATATCTCCTATGTTTTCCATATTAATATGGTTTTATTAATAATTATTAACTACAGTTTAACAACTCTAAACAGTAAATGTCAAGATACTAAAACTAAAAAGTTTTCCACATAAAAAGGCATCCTCATTGAGAATGCCTTTTTATGTGTTATATATAAGTAATAAAATTACTGTTGTTCCATATTTTTAGGAAGGATAAGGTTAAGGATAATTGCAGTTACAAAAACAAGTGCAACACAGTTTTCTGCAAATACTGTCTTAACAAGTGTTGGGAAAATATCAAAAATTTCCGGACACTGAGTAAAACCAAGACCAACACTAAGGGATAGTGCTGCAATAGTAATATTACGCTGAGAGAAACCACATTTACCAATCATCTGTACACCACTGATAACAATTGTACCGAACATCATAATTGTACAACCACCAAGAACTGCACTAGGTAATGTTGCAAGAAGTGTACCAATATAAGGGAAAAATCCGGCAAGAATCATAATACCGGCACCTGTAGCAATAGCATATTTATTAACAACCTTAGTCATTGCTACAAGACCGACATTTTGGCTAAATGATGTGATAGGTAAACAGCCAAATACAGAGGACAATGAGCTTACAAATCCATCACAAGCGATAGAGCCGGAAGTTTCTTTAGTTGTTGCATCTCTGTTTAAACCTGAAGATGCAAGTGCTGATGTGTCACCGATAGTTTCAGTAGCTGAAACCATAAAGATTAGTACGAATGCAATAATTGCATTTATATTAAATTCAGGCTTAAATGGAAGGATATGAGGTAGTGAAATAATACTAACATCTTTAAATGCTGAGAAGTCAACCATACCCATAAATAAAGCTAAAATATATCCTACAACAAGACCAAATAATACTGAAAGTTGCTTTAAGAATCCTTTTGCAAAAATGTTGAACAAAATACAACTAACAAGTGTAACCATACCAAGAATCCAATGTTCAACTGCACCGAAGTTATCAACACCTGAACCACCACCAAAGGACTGAGCACCTACTGATAGAAGTGAGAAACCAATGGCAGTAACAACTGTGGCTGCAACTATAGGAGAAACTATCTTAATCCAAAACTTTGCAAACAGTCCCAAAACACCTTCTACCAAGCCACCAATAAGTACAGAACCTATGATAGTACCATAACCATACTGTGCACCTACTGTACAAGCCAGGGAAACGAATGTAAAGCTAATTCCCATAACAATAGGAAGTCCCGAACCTACTTTCCAAAGTGGAAATAGCTGAATAAGTGTACCGATACCGGCAATTATCATTGCACTTTGAAGTAACATACTGGCATCTTTAGTAGATAATCCTGATGCACCTGCAACAATAATGATAGGTGTAATATTTGCAACAAACATTGCAAGGATATGTTGTAGTCCAAAAGGAAAGGCCTTTAAAGGATTAATCTTTCCATTAAGGGTATATATTGCATCCATCTCTTTATTATTAACTTTTTCTTTAGCCATTATGTACCTCTTACTGTTCTCTAAAAGTAATCTTGCCTGTCTTAGCATCCATATCTTCAACAATAGCAAGTGACTCTAACTGATAGCCAAGGTTACGAATAATATTGCCACCAACCTGGAAACCTTTTTCAATAGCAATACCGATACCTTCAACAGTACCACCGGCCTGGTTAATAATAGAGATAAGACCCTGTAATGCACAACCATTAGCTAGAAAGTCATCAATAACAAGTACATGGTCGTCCTCGTTTAAAAACTTCTTAGAAACAATAACTTGGTTCTTACACTTATGAGTGAAAGACTCAACCTCAGCAATATACATATCACCTTCAATGTTAATGCTCTTTGACTTTTTAGCAAAAACAACCGGTACACCAAAGTGCTGAGCTACTACACAAGCAATACCGATACCGGAAGCCTCAATAGTAACAATCTTGTTGATGTTCTTACCTTCAAATCTTTTCTTAAATTCTTCACCCATCTGATTAAATAGGTCAATATCCATTTGGTGATTTAAGAAACTGTCAACCTTAAGAACATTACCCTCTTTTACAATGCCGTCTTTAACTATTCTTTCCTCTAAAAAATTCATAGTATATTATCCTTTTCCCATAATCCTTATATTTATAAACAATTCCTTATAAAAGAAATTCCCTTGGAATAACTCCAAGGGAAATAATATATGTGTATATGTGCAAAAATTATCTCTTTGAGAACTGTGGTGCACGACGAGCAGCCTTTAGACCGTACTTCTTTCTTTCCTTCATACGAGGGTCACGAGTTAAGAAGCCAGCTTTCTTAAGTGCTGATCTTAGGTTTTCACTATCGTACTGTAGAAGTGCTCTTGAAATACCGTGACGGATTGCACCGGCCTGACCAGTAACGCCACCGCCTGCAACTCTACATACAACATCGAACTTTTCGCCTGTCTCTGTTAGTTCAAGAGGCTGACGAACGATTAGCTTTAGTGTATCAAGACCGAAATATTCGTCGATATCTCTGTCGTTGATTGTGATCTTACCAGTACCCTGATATAGTCTTACACGAGCTACTGATGATTTTCTTCTACCTGTGCCATAGAAAAATGGTGTCTTATCGTACATTATAATAGCCTCCTTCCTTAAATTTCATATGCTTCTGGTGACTGAGCAGCATGGTTGTGTTCTGCACCAGCAAATGATCTTAGTCTTAGAATCTGTGCTCTACCTAGTGAGTTATCAGGTAGCATACCCTTAACAGCAAGTTCAACAGCCTTTTCAGGACGTGTAGCCATAAGTGTATCATAGCGTGTAGCCTTTAGATGACCGATATAACCTGTGTGTCTGTACCAAACTTTCTGAGTTAGTTTATTACCAGTTAGAACGATGTCCTTGCAGTTTACAACGATTACGTGATCACCGCAGTCAACATGTGGTGTGTATGTTACTTTGTGCTTGCCTCTTAGAAGAGTAGCAGCTTCAGCAGCAACCTTACCAAGAGTCTTGCCCTTAGCGTCAATTACATACCACTTGCGTTCAACTTCGCCTTTTTTAGCCATATAAGTTGACATAAAATTGTCCTCCTTGTTCGTTAATCTTTAATTGCAAAGATGATTTTATCACCTTTGTAAAGAGAAGTCAACACTTTTTTGAAATATTTTAATTTATCTTTGTACAATCTCTCAAATACTCATTTAATCTCTCGTATACTCACTTATACTCATTTGCTATTTTAAAAAATAATTCAGCATTTATCCCATTTTCTGATGATTACCATTGAAAATAGTACCTATTTGTGGTATAATTCTAAGCATAAATAATAGGAGGTTAATTCCCATGAACGAATATAAAATAGGTATCGACCTTGGTGGTACAAATATTGTTGCAGGTGTTGTAGATAAAGAATTTAACATTATTGCAAGAGCAGAGTGTAAAACTGCTATTCCTAGACCTGAAAGTGAAGTATGTGACTCAATGGCAGAAATCGTTAGAGAAGCTATTGCCAGAGCAAATCTAACAATGGATGATATTGCACACATTGGTATTGGTGTACCGGGTGCAGTAAATCCTGAAACAAGAATTGTAGAAACTTGTCCTAACTTGCGTTTCCAAAACTGGGAAATCAGCAAGATGCTTGAAGAAAGACTTCATAAGTATGTAAAGATTGAAAATGATGCCAATGCTGCTGCTTGGGGTGAATTCCTAGCAGGTTCAGCAAAAGGCTGTAAGAATGCAGTAGCTATTACACTTGGTACAGGTGTTGGTGGTGGTATCATCATTGACGGTAAGCTATATAGTGGTAGCAACTATGCCGGTGCAGAACTTGGTCATATGGTAATCGTTAAAGATGGTCAAGAATGTGGTTGTGGCAGAAAAGGTTGCTGGGAAGCATACGCATCAGCTAATGCACTAATCAGAATGACTAAAGAAGCTATTATGAATGAAAATGCTGAATTCTCATATATGCTAAAGTCTGTTAGTGGTGACATTAACAAGGTTAACGGTAAGACACCATTTGACGCAATGCTTGCAGGTGACGCAACAGGTAAAGAAGTTATCAACAAGTATGTTGGCTACCTAGCAACAGGTCTTGTAAATATCGTAAACATCTTCCAGCCTGATATTATCTGTATCGGTGGTGGCGTTTGCAGACAAGGTGAAAACCTTCTTGCTCCTGTAAGAGCTATTGTTGAAAAAGAAAGAATCACAAAATACAACGAAAAGCAGACTGTTATTTGTACTGCATCTCTAGGTAATGATGCCGGTATTATCGGTGCAGCAATGCTATAATTTTTGAAACCTAAATAACACTAAGCCATCCATAATTTTGGATGGCTTTTTTATTGACTTATATATTCTAAGATTGTACAATATAATCAAAGTACCTTATGAGGTGAGTATATGAAAAGACAAGATTATATAAGTTGGGACGAATACTTTATGAGTATTTCTTTACTTGCAGCACAGAGAAGTAAAGACCCTAATACTCAGGTAGGTTGCTGTATTGTCAGTGGCAAGGACAGTCCTTATCCTGAAAATGTTATTATATCAACAGGATACAACGGTTTTCCTTATGGTTGTTCCGATGATGAATTTCCTTGGGACAGAAGTGGGGCACCAAATGCAACAAAATATCCTTTCGTTGTACATTCAGAGTTAAATGCAATTCTTAATGCCGGTGGCAAGTCACTTGTTGGTGCAAAGTTATATGTATCACTGTTCCCTTGTAATGAATGTGCAAAGGCTATCATTCAGTCAGGCATAAATGAAATTGTATATTTATCTAATAAATATAAAGATACTGATGCAACTAAGGCATCAGAAAGAATGTTAACATCAGCCGGTGTTAAGCTGACACAGTTTAAACCTACTAAGGACAAGATTGTTCTTGACTTTAACATTGAATAAAAATAGGCAGTTCAAAAGTGAAAAATTTGAACTGCCTTTTTATATATAATTTATGGTTTTTCTTTAGTTAAAAATTCAATGTTTCTTTCAATAACATTGATACTCTTACCCCAATCTTTTCCTTGATTACGATAATCAAACATACTGCAAAAATATGTTGTATCTTCTTTTAATTCAAGAAGATAGTTTTTGAAAAGGTTTGTTGTTGTTTCGTAGAAATCGGTTAAATCCTTACCCTTTAGCTTTCCGGTTGCATTTTCAAGTACCTTTCCGTAATGTTCAAGACAAATAAATTCTTGGTCTTTGTAAAGATTTTGAAGATCATTGCCCTTTTTCCATTCTGTAAAAACAATTTGGATAAGGTGATTCATATTGCTTTCTATTCTGTCACAAACATAACAACTGTGAGTCAACTCTTTTATTTTTGCTAAGAACTTTTTATCGGGCTTTTTACCTTTAGGTAATGCATCAATAATTTCTTGTAGGTGGCTTTCCATAATAAGTGCATTAGGTAGCTTTTTACCGGACTGTTGCATCATTGAAAAATGTCTGTGACAAAAACCTTTTTTGTTGGTTTCTATTCTGGTATTAGGCTCCATCATAGCATCACCTATAATATAGTCAACTTGAATTTTCTCAAGCATTTTTTCCATAGTACAAAAAGGACAACCCTTTTTCTCCATAAATATATCATTAATCGGTATTGTGCGTATATCTTCTTTCATAGCTTACATCCTTAATTTAAGATACATTAAGTATATCATATAACTTTTATTTATGCTATAATAATTGTGGTGAATATAATGAATTATGAATTAATTAACAATAATGTTGTAGTACATAATGTTACTGCACTGAATTTAGCTGAAACTTTAGATTGTGGTCAGTCCTTTAGGTGGGTTGAAAACTCTGACAAATCTTTTACAGGTGTTGCCTATGGTAAGGTTGTTACCGTCAGACTTGAGGGTACTGACTTTATAATTGAGAACAGCAGTATAGAGGACTTTGAAAATATATGGAAAAAGTACTTTGACCTTGAACTTGATTATGACAAAATCAGAAAAGAAGTTAGTGAAATTCATCCTATATTAAAGGAAGCCTCAGAATATGCCTCAGGTATAAGAATTTTGCAACAAGACTCTTGGGAGGCACTTTGTACCTTTATAATAAGTCAAAACAACAATATAAAACGAATTAAAGGTATTGTAGAAAGGCTATGTGAAACCTTTGGTGATAGGATTGATAATACAGATTACTTTACCTTCCCTACTGCTGAAAAACTGTCACAACTAACACCTGAGGACTTATCCCCTATTAGAGCCGGTTTTAGAAACAAATATATTATTGATGCCAGTCAAAAGGTTGCAACCGGTGAAGTTGACCTTGATAAATGCAGAGGACTTTCCTATGATGATGCAAAATCTGAGTTATGCAAAATCAAGGGTGTTGGTGTTAAGGTAGCTGACTGTACCCTACTGTTTGGCTTTCATAGAATTGAGGCATTTCCTATTGATGTATGGATGAAAAGAGCAATGGAAAAGCTATTTCCTAATATGACAGGTAGTGACTTTGGCTCTTATGCCGGTATTGCACAACAATATATTTTCCACTATTCAAGAATGCATCCGGAATTATTTGAATAAAAAACTAGAGTGTGACTTATAAAAGCCACACCTTTTTTTAATACAATGTATTTGTTTTTACATAATAGTAATTATTCTTATAGCACACATAGGAGTAACCCTTTTTCTTACCTTTATTAATAGTAGAAACTAATCGTACCCTTGTGTTGTATGATAGGAACTTTACTTTATATTTATTGCCACAAGGCTTAGTATATAAATATGTACCTTTATAATTTACCTTTTTTTTAACATACTTTGAGCCATATGCAAGGTTAGTAAGGTTGTTTTGTACATAACCTTTTTTGTTGGAAATCTGCACATAAGACCAACCGTTAAAGTTATCTCTTAGGAATGTAACCTCTTGACCTTTAGATATTTTCTGAAGTTTCTTGCTACTGTTTCCGTATTCATCAACTATATCTTTAGACCATACATACAAATCACTTTTAGCTTTGATTTTCTTATGCTTTGTACCGGACTTTAGGTCAGGGTTTTTATCAATTTTGTAAATCTTTTTCTTTACGGTATTTCTAAAGTCATTCATATTCTTACCGTAAATTTTTAGCCAATGGTCAATATCACCGTGGGCACTACCATAACCCTCAGCACAAGCACCTGCATGGCTAGTAACCTTAGTATATGGTAAGCTATATCTTAAGCATAAATAAGCACAGAAGTCAGTAGCCTCATCATATACTTGATTAAAGTATGTTCTGTTGTACTTACTATCTTCACAACATTCAAATTGAATATACCCAGGGTTATAGTTGTATGAGCCTTTAGGTCCACCACCTACACCCCAACAAGCCATTTCAAAAGGCAGTACCTGCCATACTTCTAACTTACCTTTAGAATTCTTACCTAGGAATGCGTGAACACAAACTTCTCTACCACCGGGTTTTGGAACATTCCAAGCCGGTACATAAGTTCTTAGGTATGGTGCATTTTCACCTGTTGAATGAACTACAATACCCTTAGGGTCAATAGCAGTTCTTTCTTTATAACAATTGTTGTTTGTAAAGATGTATTGGTATAGCTGAAATGATGTAACAATAATTTTCATCTTATTTGATGTTTTATTACTACCATCTGTAGACTTGCAATAAACATAGCAAGTACCCTTTTTCTTAGCTTTTACTTTACCATTACTATCAACAGTTGCAATATTCTTATTTGTGGTAAACCACTTTACCTTTTTATTTGTAGCAATACTAGGACTTAATTTTGCTTTAACTGTAGTAGTCTTTTTCTTACAAACAACTTTCTTCGTATTTAAAGTAATACTGCTAATCATTAAGATAACATTATTACCGTTTACTCTGGCATACTTATATATAGGAGTGTTTGTACCATAACATTGAATTTTTGTAGTTTTAGGAATTGTATAACCACCAAAATTAATTGATAAACTTGGATTCATAACCTTAATTATAGGTGTTTTACTGCCCTTAAATGCATCTACATTGATTCTTGAAATATTCCGATTTAAAGTTAATGCAGTTAATTTCTTAGTATTTAGAAACGCACATTTACCGATAGATTTTAGTTTTTTGCTATAATAAATTTTCTGCAAGTTAATCATATCGGCACACATATATGAACCGATATTAGTTAAGTTAGTAGCCTTATTCACATATACTGCTTTAACATTACTTGCAAAGCTATGCCATGGTGGTAGGTTCTTTTTTGAATAATTATTCATTGTAGTACCTATACCTGAAATATGCAAAGTACCGTTATTTCTGTTGAAATAGTACCTTAAATTCTTACCTGCTACACCGGAATAATTAATTGTTGGTTTTGTAGGCTCAGTAGGTTCTGTTGAGTCAGTTGGTGTTGTTACAGTAGGGTCACTACTTTCCGTAACAGGTTCAGTTGTTGTAACTGTTGATTCCGTTGTACTAACCTCTTCCTCATTATCCACAGCGAAAGCAGTTGTAAAAGTTGAAAGAACAATTACTGTTGCAATAACTATCGACAACAACTTGCTAAAACTATTGTTCATAAAAATCACCCTCATTACCAATATAATATTTATTGTACAATATAAAAGTAATATAGTCTAGTGAAAAAATAACAAAAGAAAAAAGACACCTAAAAGGTGTCTAAACCGATATGCTGATGTTACACAAGGTAGTCCCAGCATTTGGTGCTGGTGACCGGACTTGAACCGGTACGGATTATTAGTCCGAGGGATTTTAAGTCCCTTGTGTCTGCCTATTCCACCACACCAGCGAATTTTGGTGACCCGGACGGGAATCGAACCCGTGTTACCGCCGTGAAAGGGCGGTGTCTTAACCGCTTGACCACCGGGCCATATTGGTAGCGGAAATAGGACTTGAACCTACGACACTTCGGGTATGAACCGAATGCTCTAGCCAGCTGAGCTATTCCGCCGTATTTTGCGCTTTCTTTTGGAAGTCAGCGTAAATAATTATAAACTAAAAGTTCGTATTTGTCAATACTTTTTTAAGAATTTTTACAAAAAAATTTCTTATTTCTTTTAGTAAAGACTTCAAAAGCGTCTTTTCGTCTTATTTCCTCTCTAAGACGAATGTTATTATACTATATAAAAATGAGAATTGCAAGTGTTTTTTGAAACTTTTTTTATTTTTTTATAATTTTATATACCCTTAGCTTTCCTTTACACTTTGAACACCTATAAAGCTGAGAATTTGTGATTAATTTTGACTTTTTCATTCTATACATTTTGGTGTTACAGTTTTCACACATAACAAGGTACTTTGCTTCGTTTTGAATTTGTGTTACCTCTTTCCCTTTATATGTGGTTGTAACATTGTAACCAAGCTGATTTATCTTATCACAATAGTATTTAAACCTTTTACCATGATTGAAGCAACCATAACAGGTGTGTATTAATTCATGGGCAATTGTGTTCATTATCTCTTTTTTTGAATAATTTAAAAGAAAGTCAGATATTTCTATTACAAAGTTACCATTGACCTTTCTACAACAACCATGCATTCTCTTTGCTCTAGGATTTATTTTTATCGGTACATTCTTAGTATATGGTATCTTTATTTTGTCCATATCTGCCCTTACTAATTCATAAAGGCTATATAAATATATAAGTTTATTTTCCATAATAATATAAGTACAGGGTTCTCAAGTGAGAACCCTGTTTAAAATCAAAATTATTAATTATACATTAAAGCTATAGTTAGGAGCTTCCTTAGTGATCTGAATGTCATGTGGATGACTTTCCTTTAGACCTGCACCTGAAATCTTACAGAACTTAGCCTTTTCGTGTAGGTCTGTGATTGTAGCACAACCTGTATAACCCATACCGGCTCTGATACCACCTATCATCTGGAATACTGTATCTGCTAAAGGTCCCTTGTAAGGTACTCTACCTTCAACACCTTCAGGAACAAGCTTCTTGTTACCACCCTGGAAGTATCTATCTGAGGAACCCTTGCCCATTGCAGCAAGTGAACCCATACCACGGTAAACCTTGAACTGTCTGCCCTGATAAATTTCTGTTTCACCAGGAGATTCTTTACAACCGGCAACAAGTGAACCAACCATTACTACTGAACCACCGGCAGCAAGAGCCTTAACAATGTCACCACTGTACTTAATACCACCATCAGCAATAATAGGCACACCATACTTTTCAGCTTCTCTTGCAGCATCAAAGATTGCAGTAACCTGAGGTACACCGATACCTGCAACAACTCTTGTTGTACAGATAGAACCCGGGCCAATACCAACCTTAACAGCATCAGCACCGGCTTCAATTAGGTCGTGAGTAGCTTCAGCAGTTGCAACATTACCGGCAATAAGCTGAACATCAGGATAAGCAGCCTTAACCTTAGCAACACTCTTAACAATGTTACTGTTGTGACCGTGAGCAGAGTCAAGAACAAGTACATCAGCACCTGCCTTTACAAGTGCTTCTACTCTGTCAAGTACATCAGGAGTAGCACCGATAGCAGCACCACATAGTAGTCTACCCTTTTCATCTCTTGATGAGTTTGGATACTGAATTGACTTTTCAATATCCTTAATTGTGATAAGACCACCTAGGTTGCCCTTTTCATCAATAAGAGGAAGTTTCTCTACTTTATGTTTCTTTAGTAGTTCTTTAGCTTCTTGAAGTGTTGTACCAACAGGAGCAGTGATTAGGTTTTCCTTAGTCATAACTTCTGAGATTGGTTGCTTAAAATCTTCTTCACTTAAGAATGCCATATCTCTGTTAGTAATAATACCAACAAACTTTCCATTTTCACAAATTGGAACACCTGAGATCTTGAACTTACCCATAAGTTCATCAGCTTCTGCAACTGTCTTTTCAGGTGATAGATAGAAAGGATTTGTGATAACACCGTTTTCTGAACGCTTAACTCTGTCAACCATATCAGCTTGTGCTTCGATAGACATATTCTTATGGATAATACCGATACCACCTTCACGAGCAATAGCAATTGCCATTTCAGATTCAGTAACTGTATCCATAGCAGCAGTCATAAGTGGTGTGTTTAGCTTTATTTTCTTAGTAAGATGAGTAGAGATGTTGACATCTTTAGGTTCTACATCTGACTTACCAGGAATTAGAAGTACATCATCAAAAGTGAGTGCTTCTTTAACAACTTTTTCTTCATTAATCATGGCTCATTTCCTCCTAAATATATACTTACCTATTTTATTTATTGACAATTATTATACCATTAATACCCTGTAAATTCAAGATAATTTTCAACATTTTCCCTGTTATTTTGTTGAAAAATATACCGTAGTATGATATATTATAAGTAAAGTATTTGTGAGGTGAACACTTTTGAAAAACAAGGAAATTAAACTACCAACAAGTGTTGAAAATAACATTATTTCTATTATAAATATAATTGAAAAAATTTATAAAATTAAGTTTACAGAGCTTAGCTTATTGACTACTAAAATTGACAACAACACAGAAGAAGTGCGTAATCAAATTCTTGAAGTCAGAAACCTTCTTCGCAATCAAATGGAAATTTGTGATGAACAAATTACTACCCTATTTGAAGATGAAAACTATACCGGAAAGCAGTTTCTAAAGAACTTTATTGAAGAATTCACTTTGGTTGATGCTAAACCTAAGAAAAGGTATGCTTACTATGATGCAGAAAGACTTATTCGTGATGAATATGAATTCTGTAAAAATCGCAAAGTTAGAAAAGCTATCAACAAAATGGAAAAGCAAAGAAGAAAGTTCTATAAACTTTCCAACAACTACACTAAGAAAACTAAGGTTAAAAAGATACTTTCAAACAGCTAAAGTTTTCATCATTTTGAGAATTTAATAAGGAAAACTATTTATAGTTATTAAGAATGCCTATCCGAAAGGATAGGCATTTTTATTATCATTATTTCTTTGGGACTATTTTATCCATACCACCCATATATGGACGAAGTGCTTCAGGAATATTTACAGAACCATCTTCATTTAAGTTGTTTTCTAGGAATGCAATTAACATTCTTGGAGGTGCAACAACTGTGTTGTTTAGTGTATGTGCAAAGTACTTACCATCTTTACCTGATACTCTAATCTTTAGTCTTCTAGCCTGAGCATCACCTAAAGTTGAGCAAGAACCAACTTCAAAGTACTTCTTCTGTCTTGGTGACCATGCTTCAACATCAACAGACTTAACCTTAAGGTCTGCTAAGTCACCTGAACAACATTCCAATGTTCTAACAGGAATATCCATTGAACGGAATAAATCAACAGTATTCTGCCATAGTTTATCGTACCATTCCATACTATCTTCAGGCTTACATACAACAATCATTTCCTGCTTTTCAAACTGATGAATACGATATACACCTCTTTCTTCAATACCATGAGCACCCTTTTCTTTACGGAAACATGGTGAATATGAAGTTAGTGTATAAGGTAGGTCTTCTTCCTTTAGCATTTGGTCTTTGAACTTACCAATCATTGAATGTTCTGATGTACCGATTAGATATAAGTCTTCACCTTCGATTTTGTACATCATAGCATCCATTTCAGCAAAGCTCATAACACCTGTAACAACATCTGAACGAATCATAAATGGTGGTACACAGTAAGTAAAGCCTCTGTTAATCATAAAATCTCTTGCATAAGAGATAACTGCACTATGAAGTCTTGCAATATCACCCATTAAATAGTAGAAACCGTTACCTGCAACTCTACGAGCAGAATCTAGGTCAATACCATCAAATCTTTCCATAATATCTGTGTGATATGGTACTTCAAAATCAGGTACTTTAGGTTCGCCATAACGCTGAACTTCTACATTTTCGCTATCATCTTTACCGATAGGAACTGACTTATCAATAATGTTAGGAATAACCATCATTCTGCTTGTTACTTCTTCCTGTAGTTCAGCTTCTTGCTTTTCAAGTTCAGCTAGTCTGTCACCCTGTTCAGTAACAAGCTTCTTCATTTCTTCAGCTTCTTCTTTCTTGCCCTGACCATATAAAGCACCAATCTGCTTACTAAACTTGTTTCTGTTAGCTCTTAGCTGGTCAGCTTCTTGCTTAACTGCTCTTGACTTCTTGTCAAATTCAATTACTTCGTCAACAAGTGGAAGTTTGCTGTCCTGAAACTTATTCTTAATATTCTGTTTTACAACATCCGGGTTTTCTCTTAGAAATTTAATATCAATCATTTTTGTTCTCCTTATTCCTTAACCTCTAATTTATTTGCAATTTCAATCAAGTCATCTTGACTGTAAAATTCAAGTGTAATAGTACCACCCTTGCCTTTACTCTTTTTAGAAACAGAGACTTTTCTGCCTAAGTTTTCATTTAGTGCAAGTTCTACTTCTTTAAAGAAGTTTGGCTTTTCTTCTTTCTTTGGTGGTTCTTTTTTTTCTTTCTTTAGATTCTGAGTAATCTTTTCTGTTTGTCTAACTGATAAGTCCTTATCAAGTATTTCTTGGGAAATAGTAATCATATCAGCTACATTTTCTAGGGATAGTAATGCTCTTGCATGACCACTGGAAATTCTACCGTCAGCAAGTAAGATAAGTACTTCTTCCGGCAGGTTAAGTAGTCGTAACGAGTTAGCAACTGCCGATCGACTCTTCCCTACAGACTCAGAAACTTGTTCTTGTGTAAAGCCATAAGTATCCATCAATGTTTTGTAACCCTTAGCTTCTTCTACAGGAGTTAGGTTTTCTCTCTGTAAGTTCTCAATAAGGGCAATTTCCATTGTTTCTTTGTCATCAAGTTCTCTAATAACAACCGGTACTTCTGTTAAACCGGCCATTCGTGATGCTCTGTATCTTCTTTCACCGGCTACAATCTGATAACCACCATAAAGTAGTGGTCTTACTAGTAGTGGTTGTAAGATACCATGCTTACTGATGCTTTCAGCAAGTTCAGCTAAAGATTCATCATCAAAGTCCATTCTTGGTTGGTCTTTGTTAGGCTCAATCTCAGAAATATTAAGTGTTACAGTGTTGTTCTGGTCTTCACTTTCATTTTCCATAAAGATTGCCGACAAACCCTTGCCTAGTCCACTTTTTTTAGCCATTACTTTTCTCCTTCTTTATAATTTCTGTCGCAAGAGAAAGGTAAGCCTCAGTACCTTTACATTTCTTATCAAAATAATAACAAGGCATACCAAAGGAAGGTGCTTCTGATAATCTAACACCTCTAGGAATAACTGTAGCAAATACTTTCTTAGGAAAGAACTTCTTTACCTCAGCTACTACTTGTTGCGTCAAATTAAGTCTTCCGTCATACATTGTAAGCAACACACCCTCAATATCAAGGTGTGGGTTGTAAATTCTTTTTACTCTTCTAACTGTAGCCATTAGCTGACTTAAACCTTCAAGTGCATAATATTCGCATTGAATTGGCACTAAAATTGTATCTGCCATAGTTAGAGCGTTAGTTGTGATAACACCAAGAGATGGTGGGCAGTCAATTATAATATAGTCAAATTCTTGTTTAATAGACACTACAGAATTCTTTAGAATTGACTCTCTGTGTGGATAATCGGCAATTTCAAGCTCAGCACCGGCAAGGTTAATATCACTTGGTAAAAGTGAAAGACCTTGAAACTCTGTTTCAACTATACATTCTTCTGCCGGTATTCTATCTGTTAAAATTGTATATGTACTGTTCTTAACATTTCTTCTGTCAATACCTAGTCCACTTGTTGAATTTCCTTGAGGGTCAACATCAATTAGTAATACTTTTTTATTATATAAACCAAGGGATGCAGCTAAATTTACTGCAGTGGTAGTCTTGCCTACACCACCCTTTTGGTTTGCAACTGCAATTACTTTTGTCATTTTTTCACCTTAAAAATTCATAATATTCTTTCGTACCCTTAAATTATACCATACCTATAGTTAAAATTAAAGTATTTACTGTGATTTCTATTATATATTTTCAGATTTTTCTCTGTTTCACACTATTATTGTTTCACGTGAAACATAACGCCAAAAGGCCACACATTACTGTGTGACCTTTGGCAAGGGGTTCAGATAAGGAAATGGGTATGAGTGGATCGGATAAAGAAATAAATTTCTCCATCCTAAGAGGAAAGCATTTTTAGGCATCTAGATTTCTCTAGTGCAGTTTCTTTGGGAATTTTCACTGTATATTCTATATAGTCCTCAGTTTCTTCCTTGTTACTAACTGCGTCAATTCCCGACATACGCATAGTATCTACTGCTCGACTTATGGTATTGACAAATATTCGTACATCCTTAACCACAATCTTTTTATCATTATTATTATGTAAAGGTTGTACCTTTTTATTATCAAGTAATGAAGAAATGTACTTTTCTGTTTCTTTTACATTTAGGTTTTCTGCAATAATATGTGACAGTACTTCCTTTCTACTGTCCTCATTCTGAATTTTTAGCAAAGCTCTTGCGTGCCTTTCAGTCAAACCGGCTTGTACTATCCAGTCCTGTTCATCATATGAAAGTCTAAGTAACCTTAGCTTATTGGCAACAGTAGATTGCTTTTTGCCAAGTTGTATTGCAGCTTGTTCCTGAGTTATGCCATATTTTCTAATCAAACGGTTAATACCACGAGCTTCTTCAAACATTCCTAAATCTTTTCTTTGGAGATTTTCAATCAATGCAAATATAGCTGAATCTTTGTCAGAACACTTCATTACTATACAAGGAATCTTTGTAAACCCTGCCATTACACTTGCTCTTAGTCTTCTCTCCCCTGATATCAGTTCATACTCATCATTTTTAAGTTTACGAACTGTCAATGGTTGCAATAAACCATTGTTAGAGATTGACTGAGAAAGTGAACGCAAGTCCTCTTCATAAAAGTCTTGTCTAGGCTGAGTTTTATTAGGTCTGATTTTTCTTGCCGGTATTTCAATAACTTTCTTATTGTATTTTGTCAGCAATTTCATTTCTTAATCATTCCTTTGTTTTCCCTGTGACTATATAATACACCATTCTATATAAAAACCTTGTCGTTTTAGCACCGAATAAAAAATTTTGTTTTGTAACTATATATATTAATTTGTCGGATAATAAAAAACATTCTTACTAACATTAGTTAATAAGAATGTTAATAACTTTATTTAAGTGGATTGTTCTTTATTTTGCCACCTTGTCTTGGATACTGCATTGGTGTATGTGACTTTTTATTAACCACAATGATAGTTCTTTCATCACCGTTTGGTAATAAGAATTCATCACACTTTACAATTTCACCGTTAAGAGTTTTAATTGCACCTTTTGCATTTTCAAGTTCCTCAGCACCGTTTTTGCCTTTCATAGCAACCATTTTTCCTTTTACCTTGACGAAAGGCATTAGATATTCTGAAAGTGTATTCATATTGGCAACTGCACGAGATGTGGCAATATCGTATTTTTCTCTTAAATTCTTATCTCTGCCACCTTCTTCTGCTCTTTTATGAATAATCTCAGCATCAATACCTATATTATCGCAAACTTCTTGCAAAAATATAAGTCTTTTATTAAGGCTGTCTAGCAAGGTTAATTGAATGTCAGGTCTCATAATTTTTAGAGGTATACCGGGAAAACCTGCACCTGTACCAACATCAATTACTTTTCCACATTCTTTTATATCTGTGTGGAAAAGAAAAGTGATACTATCATAAAAGTGCTTAATTGCAACTTCTGTTGGTTCAGTTATTGCAGTAAGATTCATTTTTTCATTCCACTCTATAATCAACTGATAATACTTTTTAAATTGGCTTGTTTGAGTGTCGTTTAACGCAACATTTTCTTTTGCAAGAGCATTTATCAGAGTTTCTATCATTTTCTTTTCTCCATAAAAGTTCTGTTAATAGCTGTACCATCATTTTTACATTCATAAATAACAGCTTTGGTAGCTACCTTTTTATCTACATAGTTACCGTTGTCATCCATATAGAATATTTCAGAGTAGTCCCCACCATTTGGTGTAGGCCTGTTATATCTTTCGTGAGTAACCTTTTCTTCAATATCATCAAGATTTATAATTTCTCTATCCATATTAACCTCTTTGAGCTAGCCAAATAAGTAGTACACTAATATCTGCCGGTGAAACACCACTGATTCTTGATGCTTGACCAATATTATCAGGCTTAACATTGTTCAACTTTTCTTGTGCCTCTAATCTTAAACCTGTAACTGTCTTATAATCAACATCTTTTGGTAGTAGCTTCTTCTCTAACTTACGCATTTTTTCAACTTGTTCAAGTTGTTTCTTAATGTAACCCTCATATTTTATCTCAATTTCAACTTGTTCAAAAATATTATGGTCAATATCAGGTCTATCCTTATCAACTTCAGTTAAACAATCATAATTTAGCTGAGGTCTTTTTAGTAGGTCAATCATTCTAACACCTGTAGTTATTTCAGATGTTTCACGTGAAACAAGTATGTTATTTAACTCATCAGTTGGAGAAAGAACAGTATTTTTAATACGCTTGTACTCTTCTTTCTTAAGTTCTTGCTTATGTAGATACTTATTCCATCTTTCATCAGTAATAAGACCGATTTCTCTACCAAGTGGTGTGAGTCTTACATCGGCATTATCTTGACGAAGTATAAGTCTGTATTCACTTCTGGAAGTCATCATTCTATATGGTTCGTTACAACCCTTAGTAACTAAATCATCAACCAAAGTACCAATATATGATGATGCTCTATCAAGAATAAATGGTTCTCTTCCCTGTACCTTTAGTGCAGCATTAATACCGGCAATTAAACCTTGAGCAGCAGCCTCTTCATAGCCACTACTACCGTTAAATTGACCTGCACCATATAGTCCTGAAAAATCTCTAAACTCAAGTGTATTATCCATCTGTGTTGGGTCAATACAATCATATTCAATAGCATAAGCAGGACGCATAATAACTACATTTTCAAGACCTTTAATACTATGGTAGAATTCTGTCTGTACTTCTTCAGGTAATGATGAACTCATACCTTGCAAGTACATTTCTTCAGTTTCAAGGCCACAAGGCTCAATAAATAGCTGATGTCTTTGCTTATTACTAAATCGAACAATCTTATCTTCAATACTTGGGCAATATCTAGGGCCTACACCCTCAATTTTACCAGCATACAGAGGACTTCTCTGAATATTATTTAAAATAATTTCCTTAGTCTTTTCATTAGTCCAAGAAATATGGCATACTACCTTATTATCACCTAGACTTTCAGTATCATAACTAAATGGTACAGGTGGTACATCACCCTCTTGTACTTCAAGGTCAGAAAAATCAATAGAACTTTTAAGTACTCTTGCCGGTGTACCCGTCTTAAATCTTCTTAACTTTAAACCAAGATTTTTTAGACTTGCACCTAAGAATTTTGCCGGAAAAATACCGTCAGGTCCACTTTCGTAAGAAGTTTCACCTACAAAAATCCTACCACCTAAATAAGTACCTGTAGCAATAACTACAGCTTTTGCAGTAAAAATTGCATCCATTCTGGTTGTTAGTTTCCAAGTGCCATCTTCATCTCTGTCAAGTTCAGTGATTTCAGCTTGACGAAGAATAAGGTTTTCTTGAAGTTCAATTTTATGCTTCATAGTATCTGCATATTTTCTTCTGTCAATTTGCGCTCTTAGAGAATGTACTGCCGGACCTTTGCCTCTGTTTAACATTCTCATCTGCAAGAAACACTCATCAGCAGTCTTACCCATTTCACCACCAAGGGCATCAATTTCTCTTACTAAATGTCCCTTTGCAGTACCACCAATTGATGGATTACAAGGGCAGTTACCAACTGCATCATTGTTAATTGTGAAAATTATTGTTTTACATCCTAGTCTAGCAGATGCAAGTGCTGCCTCAATTCCGGCATGACCTGCACCAATAACTGCTACATCAAAATTACCTGCATTATATCCCATATTACTTACCTACACAGAAATTATGGAATACTGAATCCACAATTTCTTCTCCTGCCTTTTCTCCGGTTAATTCTAATAAATAATCAATAGTTTCTTGTAAAGAAACAGTAATAGCATCCATAGTCATACCCATTGCTAAACTTTCTTTTGCTTCATAAAGACTGTTTACTGCATTTCTAATTGCATTTCTTTGTCTTTCATTGGCAATAATACCAGCACTAGGGTCAAAGTCCTCAGTTCCGGCTATTTTTTCAATCATATTCTTCAGTTCATCAATATTATCCTGTTGTTTAGCTGATATATAAACTACATTTTCTATATTATCTGTAATATACTTTTTGTCAACCTTATCTTCCAAATCAATTTTGTTGATTACGGCAATACAAGGCATATCCTTAATTTTATTAATAAGGTCAATATCCTCGCTATTAAGTTCTTCATTATTATCAAACAGTGCAATTACTAAACCTGCACCGTTGATTTTATCAAAGGTTTTTTGTACACCTATCTTTTCAATTTCATTGTCTGTATCACGAATACCGGCAGTATCAGAAAGTTTTAGCATTACATTACCAACTAAAACTGTATCCTCAACTACATCCCTTGTTGTACCGGCAATGTTGGTTACAATTGACTTTTCTCTGCCTACAAGTAAATTCATCAAGGTTGATTTACCGGCATTAGGCCTACCGGCAATAACTGTGTCTATTCCCTCTTTTACTACTTGTCCCATATCATAGGTTGAAAGTAGTTTCTCAAGAATAGAAATACTTTCTTCTATTGCCTCCATAATAGAGTCCTCAGATACTTCCGGAATATCCTCCTCCGGATAGTCTGCCCATGCTGAAAGGTGAGCAGCTTTATCAAGTAGCAACTGCTTTACCTGTTGACTTTTCTTAAACAAAGCACCATCCTTAACAAACAAAGCAGCCCTTGCTGCACTTTTTGACTTAGCAGATATAATATCCATAACTGACTCAGCTTCTGTTAAGTCCATCTTACCGTTAAGGTATGCTCTCTTTGTAAATTCTCCCGGTTCAGCTAAGGATGCACCTGCCATAATAACTGCATTTAGAACTTCTTTAGTAATATACATACCACCATGGCAAGAAATTTCAACTACATTTTCACCGGTGAAACTTTTTGGTGCAACATACTTTAGTACAACTGCCTCATCAAGGACTTCTTCATTATTATATATATGTCCGAAAAGAGCAGTATAGCCCTTAATTTCCATAATTTTTTTGCCACTGACCGACTTAAAAATTTTATCTACAATAGTAAATGCCTGTTCACCACTTACTCTGATTACACCAATTCCACCTTGTCCTTGGGCAGTAGAAATTGCTGCAATAGTACTCATAAAATCCCTTCCTTATATAAAAAAATAGAGACGATAAAAATCGCCTCTATCATTAGTAATCAATTATAATTTTCCGTAAAGGCTACCTTCGTTGATTGGCTCTCTGGTTGGTGTGCTTGTTGTGCTTTCACCACTTCTGTTATAACCACCACGTCTGCCTCTATTATTATTGTTATTTCTTCTGTCATATCTTGGACGAGCATCAGGGTCAGGACCGATAACAACATGACGGTTCATATTCTCACCTTCACTCCAAGATGTAGCACCTCTAACCTTTTGAACTGCAGTATGAATGATTCTTCTTTCATATGGATTCATTGGTTCAAGGGCTGTTTTTGCACCTGTTTTTGATGCCTTAAAAGCAAGTTTTCTACCTAGAATTTCAAGAGTTTTTTCTCTCTTTTCTCTATAATTACCTGTGTTAATTGAAATTCTGTAATAGTTATTCTCTACATGATTTGCAACTAAACCTGTTAGGTACTGTAGAGCATTTAGAGTGTCACCTCTTCTGCCGATTACATAACCGATACCTTCACCTTCAAGGTTGATTTCAGCACCGTCTTCATCTTCTTTAACTGTCATTTCAATTTCAGTTAAACCAAGTGCATTTAAAATATTTCTTAGATAATCTGTAGCTACCTTTGCAGGTGACTCTTTTTCTTTAAATGTTACCTTAACTTTAGCATCCTTACCACCAAAAAGACCTAGCTTTTTCTTTTCAGGTTGCTGTACAACTTCAAAGTCCACACCTTCAGTTGTGGAGTCAATGCCAAGTTCATTGTAGGCATTTTGAAGGGCGATTTCAATGGATTCGCCAACACCAATAGCTTCCTTAATCACTTTTTCACCTTCTGAAATAATTACAATTTTCTTTCATTCTGTTCAAGCAAAGCAACATGTCTTGCTTCTTGATTTGCAATCATTGTAACCGGGTTGTAGAACTTGTGCATAACAATAGACTGTACTAAACCTAGTAGAGTAGAACAAATCCAGTAGAAACCTACGGCTGCAGGTACAGAATAAGCGATATAAGCTGAGAATAGTGGCATTGCTAACATCATTGCCATCATACAACCCTGCATCTGTGTACCGTTTAGCTTCATTGTTAGAATCTGAGTTACAACTGATGAAACAAAACACAAAACAGGAATAATTGTATAGAATGAACCGAAGAAACCATATGTTGATGGTACTTGTAGCATACTAATTCCACTACCCGGGAATAGGTCAAAACCATTAGCTAACATTTCAATATGGCTTATTTCTGCTTGTGTAAAACAGTTATGAACAAAATCTGTATTAATTACAGCACCAAAGTTATTTAGAACTTCAATCTGCTGATAATATGTATTTACACCACTATGTAGAGGCATACCGGGAATATGCTGTGCATATGTAACTGTAGAATTTACAAGATCTGCATTTAGATGCAATGTATTTGTAAGAGGAGAAGAAATACTGTAGAAGATACCTAGCATAACAAGCATAGGTACGATACTGGTTAAGCAACCGGAAGAAGGGTTAACTCCCTCTTTCTGATATAGCTTTTGCATCTCCTCATTTGCTTTCACTTTATTATTTTTATATTTTTCTTGAATTTCTTTTTGCTTTTTCTGAAGTCTAGCATTGTTGGCCATAGCCTTCTGTTGCTTGATTGAAAATGGAAAAAGAACAATTTTAGCTAAAATTGCGAAAATGATAATTGCTATGCCGTAGTTTTGTACAACATAGAAGATAGGCCACAAAACATAACCGAATATACTTCCGAAGAAGTTAAATATTGCCATCATTTTGGATTTCTCCTCTTTATTTTCTCTTTCTTTGGTGGTACAGGGTCATATCCCCCTTTGGAGAAAGGATTACATCTTAAAATTCTCCAGACTGTCATTAAACCACCTTTAAATGCACCATGTACAGAGATAGCCTCTAATCCATATGAAGAACAAGTGGGATAGTACTTACACTTTGAACTGGTTAATGGAGAAATGCATTTTTTATAAAACTTAATAACTGCTATAAAAATCTTTTTCATTATTTACGCAGTCCTCAAAACCTTCGCTTTTTTCAGATGATCAGTCATTTCTTTCTTTACAACATCACTTTTTACATAAGGAGTCTTACCCCTAGCTACAAAGACAATGTCATAACCCGGAATAATATCACTGTACAGATCATAAAGAGAAGCTCTGATAACTCGTCTTGCTCTGTTTCTCTGCACAGCCTTACCAATTTTCTTACTGGTTGTTATTCCGTACCTTTTTTCATTACTTCTGTTTTTTAGAACATAGGTTACAAGGGAAGAACTAACATAACATTTACCCTTACGATAAAGTCTGAGAAAATCCCTGTTCTCTTTTAAAGTAACATTTTTTCCCATAGTGTTCCCCTTTTGATAAAATAAAAGAAAGACCACTTTGTAATAAAGTGGCCCTTATTTTAGTAAGACAACTGCTTTCTACCTTTAGCTCTTCTTCTTGCTAAAACTTTACGGCCATTCTTAGTTGCCATTCTTTTTCTAAAGCCATGTTCTTTCTTTCTATGAAGCTTCTTAGGCTGATATGTTCTCAACATTAGGAAACCCTCCTTTCGGATTTAAATACATTACCTTGCAATATAGAATTATATATTATTTTGCAATAACAGTCAACAAAAATTTTCTTTTTTTTCATTAAAATTTTCTTTAAACTCAAAAATAAGTGTGAAACCCACCACATATAGTATTAACCCGGATTTTAAATACTACCTATATGACCTAAAAAATAAATAATCCGGTATATATTTTATAATAGTAATATATACATACATAATACAGAAATTATTTGTTGCAAATTTATTTGATTTTTGTTATAATACATAGTGAATTTGTATGGGTGGGATTTTGCCCTTTTTTATTTGATACAAATAATTTATACTATAGTACAACTAAGGAAGTGAAAAAATGGATTCGTTTAATGAGGCGTGGAATATTATATGTGAATATTGTAAAAACAACACAACTACTTTTGCATATGATGTTTGGATTAAAAAGATTGAACCGGTAGGTCTTGACTTTGATAAGGGAGAAGTTACTCTTTTAGTTCCAAATGATTTTCACAGACAAACACTCCAGAAATGTTATATTCCACTTTTAAATGATGCATTTGATAGTGTTTTTGGAACTCATTTTCAAATTGTTTTTCAAGTTCCACAAGAAGTTAATAACATTCAAGAAAAAGAACAGAAGTCAACAGCTGAAACAGGATATGACTTTACATTTGATACTTTCATTGTAGGTTCATCCAATAAATTTGCTCATGCTGCTTCAATTGCAGTTGCTCAAAACCCAGCCGGTGCTTATAATCCTCTTTTTCTTTATGGTCACAGTGGTCTTGGAAAAACTCACTTGCTTTGTGCCATTAGTAATGAAATAAAGAAAAATCATCCTGAAACTAATATAGTATATGTTAAGGGTGATGATTTTACTAACGAACTTGTTGAGGCTATCAGAAAAGGTTCAACTTCAGGACTTAGAAACAAATACAGAAACGCTGATGTTCTTTTGGTGGACGATATTCAGTTTATCGGTGGTAAGGAACAGACTCAGGAAGAATTTTTCCATACATTTAATGCTCTTTATGAAGCTAATAAACAGATTGTTCTTACATCAGATAGACCTCCAAGGGAAATTAAGACTTTGGAAGAGAGACTTCGTTCCCGTTTTGAGTCAGGTTTACTTGCTGATATTCAGCCACCTGATATTGAAACAAGAATTGCTATTGTAAAGAGAAAGTCTGAAATTCTTGGTATTAACCTAAGTGATGATGTTTGTGAATATATTGCTAAAAACCTAAAAACAAATATCCGTCAGCTTGAAGGTGTTGTAAAGAAGCTAAAGGCTAAAATTCTTCTTTCAGGTGAAGAACCATCTTTATCAGTAGTAAAAGAAGGAATCAGTGATATTCTTAATGATGACACACCACCTGAACTGACAGTAGAAAAGATTATTGAAGAAGTAGCCAGAAACTATGGATTTAGTCCTGATGAAATAAAAAAATCAAAGAGCCGTAGAGCCGATTTAAGCCAAGCAAGACATATTGCAATCTACATAGCAAGAAATATCACTAACTTAACTGCTGTAGAAGTTGGTAAAGAATTTGGTGGTATGCACTACTCATCTGTACTGTATGCAACAGAACATATTGAGAAAGATATGAAGACAAATAATGATATAAAAGAGTCTGTTGAGGACATTATTAAGAACATTAGAGACAGATAAGTTTTCCACATTTCCTTACACATTAACATCACATAGATTCACATAATGTTAAAAACTTTAGAATTTTGAAAAGTTATCAACATTCCTAAAAATTATCAACATTTTCTGTGAGGAGTTAAAAATGTGATGATAACTAATCTACTGTGAGTTTTTCTACAAATGCACACACTCTAATACTACTACTATTTTAATTTACATATCAATTCATTTAAAACGGAAAATCTGCAAAAACGGAAGAAAGGTACGAAAATGAAATTTACTTGTTCAAGAACAGATTTAAGCAATGCTGTTACTTGTGTTCAAAGAGCAGTAGCAACTAAAGCATCTACACCTTCCCTAGAAGGTATATTAATAAAAGCATATGACAGTAACCTAAATTTGTCAGGTTACGATCTTGAAATCGGAATTACAACTGACCTTGAAGTTCAAATTGATACTGAAGGTGAAATTGTAGTTTCTGCTAAGCTATTCGGTGACATTATCAGAAAGTTACCTGAAGAAGTTGTAACTATCGAAACTGATGAAAGAATGGTTACTTATATTACCAGTGGTAATGCATCTTATCAAATTGTTGGTTTATCAGCTGCCGAATATCCTGATTTACCTAAGTTTGAAGAAACAGATAAGATTGTTATTAACGGTGGTATCCTAAAGGATATGATTCGCCAAACTATATACGCAGTTTCTGATAACACATCAAAACCAATTTATACAGGTTCTTTGTTTGAAATCAAAGACAAAATTATGACTATTGTTGCAATTGATGGTTACAGAATGGCTATTCGCAAGGAACAAATTGACAGTGACTCAGAAAACAGCTTTGTAATTCCTAAGAAAACTCAAAGTGAAGTACTAAAACTTATTACTGATGAAGAAGAAAATGTAGAAATTGTAATCGGTCAAAGACACACTTTGTTTAAAGTCGGTTCATTCTATGTAATTTCCAGATTAATTGAAGGTCAGTTTATTGACTATAATTCAACTATTCCAACAGGTACTGCAACCGAAGCAGTTGTAAATACCAGAGAAATCAGCTCAGCAGTAGAAAGAATGAGTCTTCTTGCCAGCGAAAAGATTCCTTCACCTGTTAAATGTGAATTTAGCAGTGATGAAATTAAATTAACTTGTAAAACATCTATGGGTAAGGCTAACGACAGTATCAGAACTACTATTTCAGGTGATGATGTTGAAATTGGCTTTAACAACAGATATTTACTAGATGCAATTAAAAATTGCGAAACAGACGAAATTAGACTAATCTTAAATGGTGGACTTTCACCTATGATTATTAAACCGGTTAAAAGTGACGACTTCCTATATCTAGTCGTACCAATGAGAATATCATAATGGAAAAACAAATAATTTTTATAGATACAGAATTTATTAAACTTCAGGATTTGTTAAAGTTTGCAGGACTGGTTGAAACCGGTGGACAAGCAAAAATCTTAATTCAAGACGGTTATGTTACAGTTAATGGAGAAATTTGCACAATGAGAGGCAAAAAAATTCGTAACGGTGACATAGTTACTCTTGATGATGATACTTTAGAGGTAAGACAGTCTTGAGAGTAAATTCTTTAGAATTTGAAAACTTTAGAAATTTAGAAAAAAATAAGATTTTTACTGACAAAAATACCAATGTTATCTTTGGAGAAAATGCTCAAGGTAAAACAAATTTACTTGAATGTATCTGGCTTTTCTGTGGTGGTCACTCATTTAGAGGTTCTGCCGAGAAGGAACTGATAAATTTCAATGAAAAATTTGCAAAAATAAAACTTGAATTTACAAGTCAAGACAGAGAACAAAATGCAGAAATTCGCTATACAGGTAACAAAAAGGAAGTTTTTATTAACGGCGTAAAGAAAAAAAGCGGTGCTTCATTAATAGAAAAATTTTCTTGTGTGGTGTTCTCCCCTGAACATTTATCACTTGTAAAGGCAGGTCCGGGAATAAGAAGAAAGTTTCTTGATGGTGCTTTGTGTCAGCAAAAACTTAAGTATGCAAAATATTTTTCTAAGTACAATCAAATCTTAAACCAAAGAAATGCCCTACTAAAAGATATAAACAAACATCCTAAACTACAGGTTACTTTAGAAATTTGGAATGAAAACCTTGCATCTTTCGGTGCATATATAATTGCAGAAAGAATCAAGTATGCAGAGAAGCTAAAAGAAAATGCAAAGTTCTTTCATTCAGGTATTTCTAATGACAGAGAAACTCTTGATATTGAATATGTTTCCACAATTAAAGAGATAAATGTGGATAACCTGGAAGAAATTAAAGAAAAGTTCTTAGCTGAACTTAATAATAAACTAAAGGATGATCTCTATAACGGCTACACAACAGTCGGTCCTCACAGAGATGATATAAATATTTTAATTAATGGAATGAAAGCAAAGAATTTTGGCAGTCAAGGTCAACAGAGAAGTGCAGTACTTTCCTTAAAACTTTCTGAGGCTACAGTTTTAAGTGAAATTTTGGAGGAAAAACCTGTACTGTTACTTGATGATGTTTTGTCAGAACTTGACTCAAAAAGACAAGATTATTTGCTTAATAAAATAGATGGCTATCAAGTTTTTATAACTTGTTGTGAACATAACGACAAAAAGCAACTTCAAGACGGTAAGCTTTTTGTCGTAAATCAAGGAAGAATTACAGAGGAATAGTTATGTATCTACATTTAGGTGAAAATACAGTTGTTAGAACAGACAGTATAATTGGGATTTTTGATATGGATACATCCACTATTTCAAAGTGGACCAAAGACTATTTATCCAATGCAACAAAAAATAAAAGAGTAATCAATGTTTCTATGGAATTACCAAAGAGCTTTGTTGTGTGTAATGAAAATAATGAGATAAAAGTTTATGTTAGCCAGATTAGTAGCCAAACTCTAATGAAGAGAAAGAGTAATTTTTGAAAGGAAGTATTGTTATGAAATTAGCAAAGTGTCCTTATTGTGGAAGAAGAATGTCTTATTCTTCAGCTTTTATGAACAAATCAAAAGGTGAATACAAGTGCAGTAGATGCAAGAAAGAAAGCAATATTTATATTAACAAGAAGATATGGCTTGCTTTTATCCTAACCTTTATGGTAGCTGCAATTATAATGACTATTGTTATTATGAAAACTGCAACAAAAAGTCCATTTATGTTTTTTCTTGTAATGATACCTTTCCTTATTTTCTATATTTTTGTGCCATTCTTTATAAGACTGAGACCACTGAAAAAGTATAGAGAATTTGTCAGTCAACAACAGAAATTTATCAAGCCTGAGATTTTGCCACCTATTACAGACAGTGAATTTGAACAGAGTGGTCCTGTAATCAATACAGATGTGTTTAATCAAATTAAGGCAAAAAGAAAAATCATTACTGAGGAAGAACAAGCAAGAACTAAGGCTTTCATTGAAGATGATGAACATAAGGTAGAATCAGATACAATATCTAGAAATTTATTCAAAGACAAAACTGCGGCTTTTAACTTAAACGATAGAAAGTAAGGCAAAGTTATGTTTAAAAAACCTACCTGTCCATATTGCAAGGCAATATATACTAGTGATGAAATAAAAAAACAATACAATAACGAAAAAGTAAAGTGTCATAACTGCAAAAAAGTTTTTGTAGTAAAGAAAAACGGTGGATTGGTGTTGCTTATGACAATGGCAGTTCTACTGGCTATTTTGGTAAATATTTTTATGATGTCCGTAATTGGTGTAAGAAGTGTTATTCCTATGTTTATTGTGACAATAATAATAATAGTTATTGCACTTTTAATGAGGTCATTTTTCGTTAAATATAAGAAAGAAGATTATAAAAAGTAATTTGTGGTCTTTTTGGAGGAATTATCTTGGATAATATAAATGAATTAGCAAAAGTAGAAAATGAATATGGTGCTGACGAAATACAGGTACTTGAAGGACTGGAAGCTGTTCGTAAAAGACCTGGTATGTACATAGGCTCAACCGGTGAACAAGGTCTTCATCATCTTGTTTATGAAATTGTAGATAATTCAATAGATGAAGCTTTGGCAGGTTACTGTACAAAGATTGAAGTATCAATTTTACCCGGTAACATTATCAAAGTTAAGGATAATGGTCGTGGTATTCCTGTTGGTATCAATCAGAAGATGGGTTTACCTGCTGTTACCGTTGTATTTACTGTTCTTCATGCCGGTGGTAAATTTGGTGGTGGTGGCTACAAGGTTTCCGGTGGTCTTCACGGTGTTGGTGCATCTGTTGTAAACGCACTTTCTGAATATTTGGAAGTTAAAGTTTGTGACGGTAAAGATATTTATTTTCAGCGTTATGAGCGTGGTAAAATAATGAATGACCTTGAGGTTATAGGTCATGGAACAGAAAAGGGTACTGAAGTTACCTTTAAGCCTGACCCCGTTATGTTTACCGATACTACAGTTTATAAATATGAAATTCTTGAAAAAAGACTTCGTGAACAAGCATTTCTAAATGCAGGTGTTAGAATTGAATTAAGGGATGAAAGAGATCCTGAAAATATTATCTCAAATGAATATTGTTATGAAGGTGGCGTAAAGTCATTCGTAAACTTTATTCGTGAAAAGAAGAGTAAAACTAAAGAAATCAATCCTCTACATGATGAGATTATTTATTTTGAAGCAGAAAATGAGGACCAGACAATGTCAGTAGAAATTGCTATGCAGTATACTGATGCAATCACTTCTGATGTTCGTTCTTTTGCAAATAATATTCACACTATTGACGGTGGTACTCATGAAGAAGGTTTCCGTAGATCATTAACTAAGGTTATGAATGACTACGGCAGAAGATTTAATAAGCTAAAAGAAAAAGACAGTGACCTAAAGTATAGTGACTATGAAGAAGGTCTGTTTGCAATTATTTCTGTTAAGTTGACAGAAGCTGAATTTGAAGGACAGACTAAGGCAAAACTAGGTAATACTGAAGTTCGTTCAATGGTTTATAAACTGGTAAAAGAAAAACTTTCTCAGTATCTTGAAGAAAATCCTGCCATTGGTAAGATTATTTTTGATAAGGCTATGATGTCCTTTACTGCAAGAATTGCAGCACAAAGAGCAAGAGAAAATGTAAGAAGAAAGTCAGCCCTTGACGGTGCAAGACTTCCCGGTAAACTTGCTGATTGTCAAAGTAAAGACTCAAGTGAAACTGAAATATATATCGTCGAAGGTGACTCTGCCGGTGGTTCTGCTAAGGAAGGCAGAGATAGAAAAATTCAGGCTATCCTCCCTCTTTGGGGTAAAATGCTAAATGTAGAAAAGGTTAGAGAAGACAAGGTTTATGGCAATGATAAGTTAACACCTGTTATTTTGGCGCTTGGTACAGGTATCAAGGATGACTTTGATATTTCAAAGTTGCGTTATGACAAGGTTATTATTATGGCCGATGCCGATGTTGATGGTTCTCATATCAGAACTTTGCTACTAACTTTCTTCTTCCGTTTTATGCGACCATTAATTGAAGAAGGTCATGTGTATATTGCACAGCCTCCTCTATATAGAATTACCAAAGGCAAAAAACATAAATATGCTTTCTCTGACCAAGAGAGAGATGCAATGCTTGCTGAAATTGAAGGTAAAACTGAAATTCAGCGATACAAAGGTCTTGGTGAAATGGACCCTGAACAGTTATGGGAAACAACAATGAACCCTAAAACAAGAACAATGCTTAGAGTTGAACTTCATGATGCCGAACAGGCTGATGAAACATTCTCAATGCTAATGGGTGAAAAGGTTGAACCAAGAAGAGATTTTATTGAGCAGAATGCTCGTTTCGTAGAAAATCTAGATATTTAAGGAGGGATAGAAAATGGCTGATAATAAAGATAATGAAATTTCAATGCCGGAAGCAAAAACCATTGAAGTAGATATTGACAGAGAAATGAGAAAGTCATTTCTTGACTATTCAATGTCAGTTATTGTATCCCGTGCACTTCCTGATGTAAGAGATGGCCTAAAGCCTGTACACAGAAGAATTTTATATACAATGCACGAAAAAGGACTTGAACCTAACAAACCATACCATAAGTGTGCCGATACTGTTGGTGCAGTGCTTGGTTCTTATCACCCACATGGTGACGCATCTGTTTATGATGCACTTGTAAGACTTGCACAAACTTTCTCAATGAGATATATGCTTGTTGACGGTCATGGTAACTTTGGTTCTGTTGACGGTGACCCTCCTGCTGCTTACAGATATACAGAAGCAAGAATGAGCAAAATTTCAACAGAAATGCTTACAGATATTGATAAGAATACTGTTGACTTTATGCCTAACTATGATGACAGACTTGAAGAACCTACTGTTCTTCCTGCTAAATTTCCTAATCTACT
This sequence comes from Ruminococcoides intestinihominis, assembly GCF_040096285.1. NCBI lineage: Bacteria > Bacillati > Bacillota > Clostridia > Eubacteriales > Oscillospiraceae > Ruminococcoides > Ruminococcoides intestinihominis. Next base: position 39,577 of record NZ_JBBMEY010000011.1, read on the forward strand.
TGTTAACGGTTCATCAGGTATTGCCGTAGGTATGGCTACTAATATTCCACCTCATAATCTAGGTGAAGTAGTAGATGCAATGTGCCTATTAATTGACAATCCAGATGCTGAAGTTGCAGACCTAATGGAATGTCTTCCGGGACCTGACTTCCCTACCGGTGGTATTATTATGGGTAGAAGTGGTATCAGAGCTGCTTATGCTACAGGTAGAGGCAAGATTGTTCTTAGAGCAAAAACAGAAATTGAAGAACAGAAGAACGGTAGATTTAAGATTATTGTTAGTGAACTTCCATATCAGGTTAATAAGGCAAGACTTATTGAAACTATTGCCGATATGGTTAGAGATAAGAGAATTGAAGGTATCTCCAACATTGAAGACCATTCTGACAGAAATGGTATGCATATTGAAATTGATATTAAGAGAGATGCCTCTCCTCAAGTTGTACTTAATTTATTATTTAAGAATACTCAGTTACAAACTACTTTTGGTGTAATCAACCTTGCTATTGTTAACGGTGAACCTAAGATTCTTACACTAAAGGAAATGTTGCAACATTACATTGACTTCCAGGTTGAAGTTATTGTAAGAAGAACAGAATTTGACCTAAAGAAAGCTAAAGAAAGATGTCATATTCTGGAAGGTTTAAAGATTGCTCAAGATAATATTGATGAAGTTATCAAGGTTATCAGAGAGTCTAAGGATCAGGCAACTGCTAAGGTTAATTTGTGTGAAAAATTTGGTCTTGATGATGTACAGGCTCAGGCTATTGTTGCAATGCGTTTAGGTCAGTTAACAAATCTTGAAAGAAACAAGATTGAAAATGAACTAAATGAACTACATCTAAAGATTGATGATTTAGAGGATATTCTTGTACACAAGGAAAGACAGTTAAAGATTGTAGAAGAAGAAACTATTGCAGTTCGTAATAAATATGCTGACCAGAGAAGAACAGAAATCTGTGCAGTATCAGGTGAAGTAGATATTGAGGACCTTATTCCTGTTGAAGATTGTGTTGTTACTTTAACACAGTTTGGTTATATTAAGAGAATTCCTGCCGATACTTATAAGATTCAAAATCGTGGTGGTAGAGGTGTTTCCGGTATGTCACGCAGAGAAGAAGATGTGGCAAAGGAAATGTTTGTTGTAAATTCTCACGATTTAATCTTGTTCTTTACCGATAAGGGTAAGGTTTATAAAATTAAGTGTTACGAAATTCCTGAAGGTTCTCGTCAGAGTAAGGGTATGAATATTGCTAACCTACTTCCTATTGACCAAGATGAAAAAGTTACTTCTATGATTAAAGTTGATAATATGGAAGATGACAAGTATCTTGTTATGGTTACAAAGCAAGGTATTATCAAGAGAATTGAACTTTCTGCTTATAATACTGCCCGTAAAGGTGGTTTGATTGCCCTTGAACTTAATGAGGGTGATGAACTTGCTTGGGTTAGAATGACTGAGGGTAACGACAATATTATTGTTGCTACCGAAAAGGGTATGGCAATCAGATTTAACGAAAACGATATTCGTGCAATGGGTCGTCAGGCTCGTGGTGTTAAGGCTATGAAACTTGCTGAAGATGACCAAATTGTAGGTATGTGTGTTGCCCAAGATGATGATATGATTCTAACTGTTTCCGAAAAGGGTTACGGTAGAATTTCTAAGGCTACTGACTACAGAGTACAGTCAAGAGGTGGTAAAGGTCTAACCAACTACCACACAGATAAGTACGGTAAGGTTGCTGTACTACAGTCTGTTAACCTTGATGATGATATTATTATGATTTCTCAGTCAGGTATTGTTATTAGAATTGAAACTTCTTCTGTAAGAATTTGTAACAGACCAAGTAAGGGTGTTACTCTTATGAGAATCGGTGAGGATGATAAGGTTGTTACTATTGCTACAACACCTCACGAAAATGAAGAAGAAGCTGAAAAAGTTGATAATGAAGAATCAACTGAAAATTCAGAAACTACCGATACAGTAGAAAATAATGAGAACACAGAGAATACAGAAGAATAATTAAAATAAACGAGGTGGCTTTTTAGTCACCTCGTTTTTATGTAAAAAGAAAATTTCCACATTTTATGAGTATAATGTGGAAAACAAAAAGGCAGAGAATTTTATTTTCTCTGCCTTTAAAATAATATATAATTTTATATTGATTTACATTGAAATAAATGCACTGCCCTTAGCCGGTACAACAACTCTGTTCTTAATAATTTCTGTATCCATATATGGTGTACTTTGTGATGCTGAGAAAGGAATATCCATAATTACATCAACATCACCGGAGTTGAATGCACAGTAAATGCCTGACTTGTTGTCATATCTTAGGTAAGAGATAACATTGCCCTCAGCATAAACAGGTCTAAATTCACCGTCACAAAATGCTGAGATTGAACCTCTCATTTGACCCAGGTCTTTGTACCATTCTACAAGGTCATTGTCTTCCTTACCCCATGGGAAACCACATCTGTTAAATGGGTCACGATAACCTTCCATACCGGCCTCATCACCGTAGTAAACACAAGGAAAACCAGGTAATGTGTACTGAATACCGGTAGCAATCTTAACTAACTGCAAACCCACTTTTCTTTGTTTCTTAGTTAGTTTAGTTTCTGCTTGCCACTTACGGTCACGACCATTTAGTGGTTCACCGGCAATAACTGTTAAGATTCTCTCTGTATCGTGAGTAGAAAGTAAATTCATAAGAACTCTGATTACAGGTCTTGGATAATTTTCAAGTATATTTAAAATATTACTCATAACATACTTTGCATCAACACCCTTACAGAAATCAATAATTGCATTTCTGAAAACATAGTTCATTACTGAGTCTAGCTGGTCACCAAGAATAAATTTTCTTCTTGCACCGTAGCTTTCTTTATTTGATGCATCTTCCCATACTTCACCGATAACAAAGCCTTCCGGATTTTCTGCTTTAACTGCTTTTCTTAAATTTTCTAGGAAAACATCAGGTAATTCATCAGCAACATCAAGTCTCCAGCCTGAGTTACCGTCTCTCATCCATTTTCTTACAATACCGTTTTCGCCATTGATATATTCGTTAAAGTTAGGGTCTTCTTCGTGAACTTCCGGTAGTGTGTAGAAACCCCACCAACTGTTGTAGTTATTTGGCCATTCGTTAAACTTATACCAACTAAAGTATGGTGAATTTCTATCTCTATAAGCACCACCGTCACCATAGTTGCCAAATCTGTTGAAATATTTTGAGTCACAACCTGTGTGGCTGTAAACACCGTCATTAATAACATGAATACCTAGCTTTTTTGCCTCTTTACATAAAGTTTTAAAGTCCTCTTCTGTACCAAGCATTGGGTCAACTTCTGAATAGTCACCTGTGTCATAACGGTGGTTACTGTATGACTTTGAAATGGGGGTTAAATAAATACAAGTAACACCAAGTTTTTTTAGGTAGTCAAGTTTCATTATAATACCCTTTAAGTCACCTTGGAAAAAGTCAGTATTTGTAATTTCACCATTTTCATTAGGCCACCATTGTGGAAGACCATACCAATCATCCATAATTGTAATATCGTTTCTGTCTATATCTTTCTTTTCGCCACTAAAGAAAAATCTATCAGGAAAAATTTGATACATAATACCACCAACAGGCCACTTTGGAGTATCAAAACCTTTTTTATAGGAAGTAATCTGCCATGCTCTGCCCGGTGTATCGGAAATACAAGACTTTGTATCTACATTAGTAGGTATAATATACTTTATGCCCTCAGGTGTATGAATTCTGAAACCATGCCAATATAATCCTATTCTATCCGGTGTAAATTCACATTGCCACTTGTCATATTCATTTTCATGATTACAGTACCAGAACATTTTGTAATATTGCCAGTTGTAATCATAATCATACTTTATTGCCAGTTCAGCAAATGAACAGTTAAGGTTGTGTGGAACTCTAATTGTAATGCGTATTGCAGTACCTACTTCTACTGCACCGAATGGTGAACGATATGCTTCATTCCTTGAATCATATGGTGCTATCATTATTACCCCTCCTACTTCTGTTTATACAGAAACCAACTATCATTATACTCTTGTTTATTATATATTTCAACATAATACTATTTAAAATAGGGAAAATTAAGTAACAAAACCGATAGAATGATTACAATATTAATACATTACTTTTTCTTTTGAAGAAAAAAGATTATAATGATATTATAGAAGATATGCGTAAAAGAAAGGTAGTGTCCATTATGGGAAGACAGATAGTTTTTGTAGGGGGAAAAAGATTTACTATTATCACTGATGAAAGTGAAGAATATATGAAGAATATTGTGGAAAGACTTGATACCAGACTTCGTTCTATTATTTCCACAAATCCTAAGCTGGATAAGGACTCAGCAGCACTTTTGGCTTCTCTTGATTACTGTGATGAAGAATACAAAATCAAGAAGAAACTTGATGAAAACAAGGAACAGATGAAACAGTATCTTAGTGAGATTACTCGACTACATATGGAAATTGACAGCCTTAAGAGAGAAAAGAAAGAAATGCAAATTAAAATCAATAAGATTCTTAATGTTGATCCTGATGATGTTGTTACTGAAAAGCCATCAGAAAAGAAAATTATTGCAACAGGCAAAATTGAAAAGTCTGTACCTAAGATTCTTGGTGGTGCAGTTCAGCAAAGTCTTTTTAACAATACTAAGAAATAAGAGTAAAGTATATGAAAAAAATTGAAATTTTAGCTCCTGCAGGTAGCTTTGAGTCAGTTATTTCTGCCGTAAGAAGTGGAGCTGATGCAGTTTATCTTGGTTTACAAGATTTTTCTGCAAGAAAAGAAGCAAAAAACTTTTCTTTTGAAGAGTTAAAAGAAACAACTTCATATTGTCATATTAGAAATGTTAAAGTCTATGTTACTATGAACACACTTATCTTTGACAGAGAATTGGAAGATGCTTTAGAGTGTGTGAAAAAAGCTTGTGAATGTAACATTGATGCACTTATTGTGCAAGATATTGGCTTTGCAAATATGGTACACAAGGCTTGTCCAAATCTGCATTTGCATGGTTCAACTCAAATGAGTGTCCATACTTTAAGTGGTGCAAAATTACTGAAAGAAATGGGCTTTAACAGAGTTGTCCTTAGCAGAGAAATGTCCAGAGAAGAAATTAAGTATATTGCAGATAATGTTGATATTGAACTTGAAGTATTTGTTCATGGTGCATTATGTATGTGTGTCAGTGGTCAGTGTTATTTTTCTGCTATGCTTGGTGGCAGAAGCGGTAACAGAGGTTACTGTGCTCAAACTTGCAGATTGCCTTTTAAGGTTGACGGTTGTGATCATGCACTAAGTCTAAAGGATAATTCTATTATTTATTACCTTGATGATATGGAAAGTATCGGCGTAACTTCTGCTAAAATTGAGGGCAGAATGAAACGCCCTGAATATGTTGCATCAGCAGTCAAGGCCTGTTATGAAAAAAGAGAAAAAGGCTTTATCTCTACTGCTACAATGGAAAACTTAAAAAATGTATTTTCTCGTACAGGTTTTACTGACGGTTACTATACAAATCATTTAGGTCATGATATGTTTGGCTATAGAAAAAAGGAAGATGTAGTTTCTGCTACAGAAAAGTTGTTTAGAGAAATCAGAACTTCTTATAAAGATGAAATGCAGAGAGTACCTTTAAAAGGAAAGTTTACACTTAAAGAAAATGAAAGTCCTACCTTTGAAGTAACTGATGGTAAAAATGTAGTTATTGCTACTTGTGATGATGTTAAGGGTGAAAAGGCTCTAAAAGTTGCTTTAAGTGAAGAAAAAGCAGTTTCTCAGTTTTCTAAGACAGGTGGTACACCATATTATTTCAGTAATATTGAAGCTGAAATTGATGAGGGCATTACTGTACCAATCTCTTCCCTAAACAAAATCAGAAGAGAAGTTCTAAGTATTATGGATAGTAAAAGGGACTTTGATTATAATTATTACTTTACTATGCCTGAAATTGACTTTACACCGGCTGACCAAAGAATTACTGAAAAAAGAGCAGAAGTAAGAAAAATTGATGATAAAATCGGTAAAGATTATGACCTAATCTTTGTACCTATTACAATCAGTGATGAAGATTTAGAAAAAGTTAAGAAAAAATGCAATAAAATCGGTATCTCTGTACCTAGAGGACTTTTTGGCAGAGAAGATAAGATTATAAAAAAGCTAAAAGAGTTTAAGGCAAATGGTATCAATGATACTTTGTGCAACAATTTAGGTGCAGTTTATTTCTGTAAAGAACTTGGTTTTAATGTTCATGGTGGAGAATTCCTAAATATCACAAATACTGCATCTGTTTTGTGGGCAGAGGAATATGGTTTAACTGATATTTTGGTTTCTATTGAAATTACTGACGAACAAATCAACGCTTTAGGTGGTAATATTAAGCGAGGATTAGTAAGTTATGGATATATTCCACTGATGCTAACAAGAAACTGCCCTGTAAAGAGTGGTAGAAAAGACTGTAGAACTTGCAAAAAACATGGAAAAATGCAGGATCGTAAAAAATACGAATTTTCACTTTATTGTGACGGAAACTGTGTGGAAGTATTAAATTCCGTACCACTTAATATTCTCTCAGAGATTAATAAAAAGTTTTTCACATTTTTCACAATGGAAAAGTTCTATGTGGAAAACTCTGTGGAAAAGGTGGAAAACTACGGGGAAAACAATGGAAAACGAAGTCAAACCACAACATATACGCGTGGTATGTACTTCAGGGGCATAAAATAGTGTGGAAAACTATTTTCGAGGAATGATAATAACTTAAGTTTTCCACATTATTAACATTGCAATGTGAGGGAAACTTTACAACCTTGTAATATTTCTTAAAAAGCATTAAAAAGTTGTAATATTTTATATAAGTAAAATTATTATTTTTTTGATAAATAAATTTAAAATTCAACATAGTTTTATTTTTGCAAGATTTAATGTAATTTTGCAAGAAGGAGTAGAAAAATGAATGTTCTTAAGATAAAAAAGTTAAAAGAAAATGCAATTATTCCTAAAAGAGCAACTGAGGGTTCAGCCGGTATGGACCTTTATGCTTGTATTGACAGTAGTGTGGTTATTAATCCCGGTGACCTTGTAACTATTCCTACCGGTATTGCAATTCAGTTATCTAGTGGAGACTTTATGGCAAATATTTATGCAAGAAGTGGACTTGGTATCAAACACGGTATTTGTCTGTCAAACGGTGTTGGTGTTGTGGATAGTGACTACCGTGGTGAAGTTTGTGTCGGTCTTTGTAATGTTTCTAACAAACCATACACAATTGAACCTAATGAGAGAATTGCTCAGATGGTTATTGCACCTGTTTCTCTAATGAATGTGGAAGAAGTATCTTCCTTAGAAGATACAGTTAGAGGTGAAGGTGGTTTCGGCTCAACCGGTAAGAAATAATTACGGTTTTGTCACACTAATATTCGACTTGTTATTGTTGAAAACAAGGTGTTATTAATGTATAATACTTAAGCATTAAAAGCATTAAAAATGATGATTATTTTATACTATCAGAATTTTTGAGATTACTATTTTGAAAGGTAGATTGTATGTTTACTAAAGACATTGGCATTGACCTAGGTACTGCTAATACTCTTGTTTATATGAAAGGCAAAGGAATTGTTCTTCGTGAACCTTCTGTTGTAGCAGTTGATGTTCGTGAGGATCAGGTTCTGGCAGTTGGTGCTCAAGCAAAAGAAATGATTGGCAGAACACCCGGCTCTATTGCTGCAATTAGGCCATTAAAAGATGGTGTTATTGCTGACTTTGAAATAACTGCAATTATGCTAAAACACTTTATTAGAAAAGTTGTTCATAGCAATTTCTTTTCAAGACCAAGAATAGTTATCTGTATTCCAAGTGGTGTTACTCAAGTAGAGAAAAGAGCAGTTGAAGATGCTGCCCGTCAAGCCGGTGGCAGAGATATTGAGTTAATAGAAGAACCTATGGCTGCTGCTATTGGTGCAGGTTTGCCTGTTGGTGAACCTACCGGTAGTATGGTACTTGATATTGGTGGTGGTACATCAGAGGTAGCAGTTATTTCCCTAGGTGATATTGTTGCCCACAATTCTGTTAGAGTTGCCGGTGATAAATTTGATGATGCAATTATGACCTATGTTAAGAAAAAGTATGGACTGACTATCGGTGAAAGAACTGCTGAAGAAGTTAAAATTAATATTGGTTCAGCATATCCTCATGAAAATGAAAAGACAATGACAATAAAAGGCAGAAATACTGTTGATGGACTTCCTAAGGATGTTACCATCTCAGCAGAAGAAGTTAGAAACGCTTTAGCTTCACCACTTTCAACAATTATTGATGGTGTTATTGATACTTTAGAAAAAACACCACCGGAACTTTCTGCCGATATTATTGACAGAGGTATTACCTTAACAGGTGGTGGTGCATTGCTAAAAGGTCTTGATTTATTAATCAGCAGACAGACAGGTATGCCTGTGCATATTGCAGACAGACCACTTGACTGTGTAGCTGACGGTGCAGGTAAAAGGCTGGAAACTGTAATGCCTAAGGATTTTTACAGAGATAGAAGAAGATAATTTTCCTATAAACCCCACTTTGGTGGGGTTTAATTAAAAGTATGGGTTACTGAGGTATAGTATGAGAGAAATTTTCAGAACAAAAAGTTTTAAAATTTTAATAATAACTGTAGTTGTGTTGGCACTATGCACTATTTCATCAACTGCATTTGGTACAAATATTATTTCCTCAGCTGTGGGATATATAACTACAGGTATGCAGAGAGTTTCTGCCACCGTAACAGAAAATAACGGTAAAAAGTCTTATAGTGAGTTATTGGCAGAAAATGAAGAACTAAAGAAAGAAATTGCCACGCTAAGAACTCAACTTGCTGATTATAGCGACACTAAGGTTGAAAATGCCAGACTGTGGAAATTCTATGGTTTAAAGAAAAGTGATGACAGTTACGACTTTGTACCGTCAACAGTTATAAGGCGAGATAGCCAAAGTAAATTCTATTCTTTCACAATTGACAGAGGTACAAGTGACAATATTAATGTTAATGACCCTGTAATTTCTGAAAATGGACTGGTCGGTTATGTAAATAGTGTTAGCAGAAACCATAGTACAGTAACAACTATACTTTCACCTGACCTTTCTGCCGGTGGTTTTGATGTGAAAAGTAAGGATAAAGGCTTAATTTCAGGTGACCCTGAATATAGTGACAAGGGACTTGTTACCTTTAAAAAGTTAGAAGAAAATAATAAAATAAAAGTAGGTGACCAAATCTCTACTACAGGTGTTGGTGGAGTATATCCTAAGAATATTTCTATAGGTAAAGTAAAAGAAATTAAGTACAATGACTTTGATACTTCTCTTTATGCAGTAGTTGAACCTTATGAAAATATAAAAACCGTTTCTGATGTAGTGGTTATTACTTCTTTTAAGGGACAAGGTGAAGTTTCTGCTAAGGAGGATTAGTATGGGTGAAAGAAAATATACCTTTCTAAAGTTTTTTGCCTATGTAATAGAGATTATAATTTTTTACATACTTGAAGGTGTACCAAACCTTTTTCCGGATGTATTGCAAGGTAAACCACTTTTTCTCTTGCCTATTGCTTTATCAATAGGATTTTTTGAAAAAGAAATTACTGCTATGGTTTATGGCATAGTTTGTGGTAGTTTAATTGATTTTGGTGTAACCAGTCACTTTGGATTTTATACCTTTAGTTTGGCAATACTTTGTTTTTTTATAGGTTATATTGTGGAAAACTTTTTTAATTTATCTTTAGTTTTCTTTTTGATAGTGAGTGTTATTGCTGTACCTGTTCTTATAAGTTTGAACTTTGTGTTTACTTATATTGTTTTAGGTTATAGTGATTATATTACTTATTATGTAAATCATATTGTGCCTATTATGATTTATACATTTATTGTGTCACCGATTTTCTATGGTATTAATAAGGTGATTCATAATAAATTCAGTGTTGTAAAATAATAATTAAAATTAAAAATTTTCCTTACAATGGAGGTGATTATGTGGAAAACAAATTGAACCGTAGAGGTATCCTTGTACTTGTAATTGCAATAGTTATTTTTGTGGGTTTTATGGTAAGACTTTTCTTTTGGCAAGTTGTAGATGGTGAAAAGTATAAAGAAATTGCAAAGAACAATTCCACATATTCTTTAACTTCTAACAGAACAAGAGGAGAAATTCTGACAAGTGACGGTAAACCACTTGCCACAAACAAAACTATATATAATGTGGTACTGAAAAAAGGTTATATTGATGATAATAAGCTGAATGATACTATTATCAAGGTGCTTAATTTGTTAAAGACAAGAAATGAAAAGTGGATTGATAACCTACCTATTTCATACAAAAATAACAGTTATAGTTTTAAGAATGATGATAACAGTAAGGAAAATTTGTCATACCTAAAAAGTAAAGAATTTTTAGGTTATTTGGATATTGATAAAGATGATTCAGCCGATAACTTTGTGGAAAAGTTAGCAGATAGATATGATTGTAAAAATATTAAAAATGAAGAAGAAAAAAGAAATGTAATTTCAGTTAGATTTAATATGGAAAAAAGTAATTTATCAACTACTAACGACTATGTCTTAGCTGAAAATATTTCAAATGATATGATGCAAATTGTATCAGAAAATACCCAAAGTATGTCAGGTGTTGAAGTTGATACAGAAGTTGAAAGAGTATATAAAAACGGTACTTTAGCACCTCATATTGTAGGTACAGTCGGTAAAATAAACGAAGAGGAATATAACGAAAATAAGGGTTATGAACTTAATGACCTTATCGGTAAGTTTGGCATAGAAAAATCCTTTGAAAGTGAACTTCGTGGTGAAGTTGGTAAGGCTTATGTGGAAAAAAATTCTAAGGGAAATGTTATCGGTACTGTAGAAACTGAAAATGCAAAACCCGGTAATACTGTTTGGTTAACTATTGACAGTGGTCTTCAAAAGGTAGCTTTGGAGTCTTTGGAATATAATATTAATCAGTGTCACAGTTTAGTTGCCAATGACTGTGTAGCAGGTGGTGTTGTAATGCTAAATGTAAAGGACTTTTCAGTTTTGGCAGCAGCCTCATTCCCTACTTATGATATTTCAAAGTATAGTGATTATGACTACTACACTTCACTTTCTAATGATGAAACAACTCCACTTTACAGCAGAACATTTGACGGTGCATTTGCACCGGGTTCTGTTTTTAAACCTTGTGTTGCTTTAGCAGGTCTAGAGGAAGGAAAAATTACTAAGGACTCTGTAATAACCTGTACCCAAGATTATGACTACTACCCTACTGATATTGTTAAATGTATGGGTTATCATGGTGATACTTCACTAAATAAAGCACTTGCAGTTTCTTGTAACTATTATTTTGCAGAAGTTGGCAGAAGATTAGGTATAAACACTATTTACAGTTATGCAGAGAAATTTGGTTTAGGTCTCCCTACAGGTGTGGAAATTAATGAAAGCACAGGTATTCTTGCCGGTAGAGATAGCAAAAGTTGGACTGCCGGTAATACTGTACAAGCTGCTATCGGTCAAAGTGATAATGCATTTACACCGGCACAACTTGCAACTTATGTTGCTACAATTGCTAATAACGGTACAAGACTACAAACTCACTTAATGAAGAAAATTACTTCATATGACAGAAAAAAGACTATTAAAGAAAATACTGCTGATAATGTAGAAGTTAAGTCAACTCTAAAGGTAAATAAGGAAAACTTAAAGGCAGTACAAAAAGGTATGTGGAGTGTATGTAACGAAAGTGACGGTACTGCATATGATGTGTTCAGTAATTACGGTGTAACTGTTGCCGGTAAAACCGGTACTGCAGAAAACAGTGGTACAGACCATACGGTATTTATGTGCTATGCTCCATATGAAAAACCTGAGGTTGCAATTGCAGTAGTAGTTGAACATGGTTCAATGAAAAAATATTCAACAGATGTTGCAAAAGCACTTCTTGATAAATATTTCTATAACAAAGACTATACTCCAAGTGAAGAGTGATTTTGGCAAAATTATTGATTATAATGATTTATTTGTTATTTTGTAAGAAAATTTTTAGTGATTTGACAAAATATAAGTGATTTTTTAAGATTTTAGTGTATAATATTTATGTAATAATTAATATTTTACATATAAAATTAATATTGATTATGAACATTAGTGTATATTTTATTCAATATGCCTAAATTTTAATTAATTTATTCTACACTATAAAATTTGTTTATCTTTCGATTTTGTGATAGAATGTATTAGAGGTGTACTATGAGTCAGATTATTGTTTTAGCTTCCGGTAAGGGTGGTACAGGTAAAACAACTGTTACCGTTAACCTTGCAGTGGCTTTGTGTAATAAAGGAAAAAAAGTATTATTAATAGATTGTGACTGTGGAATGAGAGGTCTTGACCTAATGCTTGGTCTTGACAAGAACCTTGTCTATGACACCAGTGATGTTATTGCCGGAAACTGTTTTACTGAGGATGCTATCTATAAGTATGAACCGGTTGAGGGTTTGTATCTGTTACCGGCACCAATTGACACAGATGATGAAATTTCACCACAGGTTATGAAACAGTTTACTGATACTATTAAGAATAGTTACGACTATATTTTGATTGACTCCCCTGCCGGTATCGGTAGTGGATTTATAACAGCAATTACACCTGCTGACAGAGCAATTATTGTTACTAACCCTGAACCTACAAGTGTTAGAGGTGCAGTAAAGGTTAGACAAGCATTGCTAAAACATAATGTTGATAATATCAGACTTGTTATCAATAGACTGAATGTTAAAAACTTTAAGGAACTTGGTGTTTATCAAGATTTAGATGAAGTTGTTGATAAAAGCGAAACAAAACTTATCGGTGTTGTACCGGATGACTATAGACTGGTTAGCTTTAGTCAGACAGGTAAGCCAAACTTAAACAATTCTATTTCTAAGGAAGTTTTTGATAGAATTGCCGATAGACTAACAGGTAAAAATTTGCAACTTGCTTTTCCAAAGAAGTTTTAAATTTATTTGATATATAGAATAGATAAGAAAAGGTATTTTAAGGATATATGGAGGTTTTACGATGAATATTGCACTTATTGCTCATGATGAAAAGAAAGAACTAATGGTTCAGTTTTGTATTGCTTATTGTGGTATTCTTAGCAGAAATATTATTTGTGCTACAGGTACAACAGGTAAACTTGTTGAAGAAGCAACAGGTCTAGAGGTACAGAAGTTCCTTGGTGGTAGCCAAGGTGGTGACCAGCAGATTGCCGCAAGAATAGCTTGTAATGAAATTGATATGCTACTATTTTTCAGAGACCCACTAAATCCAAAGCCATCAGAACCAAATGATATGAACCTTCTAAGACTTTGTGATATGCACAACATCCCTGTAGCAACAAATATAGCTACAGCAGAAGTTCTTATTCATGGTCTTGAAAGAGGCGACCTTGATTGGAGAAATATTGTTAAATAATTTACCTTATATATAGTATAGGATAATTATGCCTATTGAAAGGAAAGAGAAATGGGAGATATTATTAGAAAGATTAAAGGTACAGAGGACATTATGCCTAAGGATGTCTACAAGTGGCAATTTGTAGAAGATGTTATGCGTCAGCAGGCTGAGTCTTTTGGTTACAAAGAAGTTCGTACACCTGTTTTTGAGCAGACTTCTCTATTCTCAAGAGGTGTTGGTGAAACAACTGATGTTGTTCAAAAAGAAATGTACACATTTTCAACTAAGGGTGACGCAAGTATTACACTTCGTCCTGAAGGTACTGCCGGTGCAGCCAGAGCATTCCTTGAACATGGTGTTCAAAACGACGGTTTACCATCAAAGCAATATTATCTAATTACTTGTTATAGATATGAAAAGCCTCAGGCAGGTCGTCAAAGAGAATTCCACCAGTTTGGTATGGAAGTTTTCGGTACACAAAATCCTGCAGCCGATGCTGAGGTTATCTGCCTAGCAAACGGACTTTTCGAGAGATTGGGTTTATCAAATATCAGACTTGAAATTAACTCAATCGGTTGTCCAAAGTGTAGAGCAGAGTACCACAAAAAGTTAAAAGAATATTTTTCTAATTATAAAGACCAATTGTGTGAAACTTGTCTTGGCAGATTAGACAGAAACCCTATGCGTATCATTGACTGTAAAAGTCCTATTTGTAGTGGTATTGCTAAGGATGCACCAAAGGTGATTGATTTTCTTTGTGACGAATGTAAAGAACACTTTGAAAGCGTTAAGTCTTATCTTGATGTTGCAGGTGTTAAGTATGAAGTTAATCCATCAATCGTAAGAGGTCTTGATTATTATACAAAGACAGTTTTTGAATTTGTTTCAGATAATATCGGTGCACAAGGTACAGTTTGTGGTGGTGGACGATATGACGGCTTAATTGAAGAATTAGGTGGTCAGCACACTCCTTCACTGGGTTGTGCAATGGGTATTGAAAGACTACTGTTATTAATGGAAAACAGTGGTGTTGAAATTCCTAAGCCTGAAACTTGTGACTTATATGTTGCATCAATGGGAGAAAAAGCTCAGCTAAAGGCTTTCTCAATTGTAGAAGAAGTCAGAAAGTCCGGACTGTTTGCTCAGAGTGATATTGTTGGCAGAGGTCTTCGCCCACAGATGAAGTTTGCTGACAAAATCGGTGCTAAGTTCTCAGTTGTTATTGGTGACAACGAAATTGAAGAAAATAAAGCAGAAGTTAAAAATATGGAAACAGGAGAAAAAACTACTGTTTCATTAGATGACTTTGTTTCAAATTTTCAGGATGTACTTATTGATGCTGAAACAAAGAAAATAGCAGAGATGTAAGAAGTAGGAGAAAATTATGGCAGAATATATGGGAGAACTTCGCCGTACCCATTATTGTGGCGATTTAAGAGAATGCAATGTAGGTGAAACAGTTGTTGTTTGTGGCTGGGTTGCAAAGCAGAGAGATTTAGGACAGTTGATTTTCATTGACTTGCGTGACAGAACAGGTGTTGTTCAGTTAGCTTTTAATGAAAGTACAGAAAAAGAAATTTTTGACAAAGCCTTTTCTGCAAGAGCAGAATATGTTCTTTGTGCAAAAGGTGTAGTTCAGGAAAGAAGTTCTAAGAACCCTGACATTAAAACAGGTGATATTGAAGTTCTTGTTGAGGACTTAAGAGTTCTTTCAAAGGCTCAGACACCACCTTTTGAAATTGTGGATGACTGTAAAACAAGTGAAGATGTTAGACTAAAGTATCGTTACCTTGATTTAAGAAGAAAACCTTTACAGAATAACATTATTATGCGTTCTAAGATTGCAAAGGTTGCTCGTGACTATTTCTATGAAAACGGCTTTATTGAAATTGAAACACCAATGTTAATTAAGTCAACTCCTGAAGGTGCAAGAGATTACCTTGTTCCGTCAAGAGTACATAAGGGTAGCTTTTATGCCCTACCTCAGTCACCACAAATTTATAAGCAGTTACTAATGCTTTCCGGTTTTGACAGATATATTCAACTTGCAAGATGCTTTAGAGATGAAGATTTAAGAGCTGACAGACAACCGGAATTTACACAGATTGATATGGAACTTTCATTTGCTTCTATGGAAGAAATTATGGAAATCAATGAAGGTTTGTTTAAGAGATTATTTAAAGATATTCTTGGCAAAAATTTGGAAACTCCATTTGAAAAAATGACATATGCCGATGCTATGAATCGTTATGGTTCTGATAAGCCTGATGTTCGTTTCGGTATGGAAATTTGTGATGTTTCCGATGTTGTTAAGGAATGTGGCTTCGGAGTATTCTCCGGTGCAGTTAAAAACGGTGGTAGTGTTCGTTGTATCGTAGCAAAGAACTCTGCATCTGTATTAACAAGAAAAGAAGTAGATAAATTAACTGAATATGTTAAGGGCATCGGTGCTAAGGGTCTTGCATTTATCCGTTGGGTAGATGATGAACCATCTTGTGGCTTCAAGAAATTCTTAACAGATGAAGAATTTAATAGTATTATCAGCACTTGTGGTGCAGAAAAAGGCGATGTTGTACTATTTGTTGCAGATAAGAATTCTGTTGTACTTCCAACTTTAGGTGCATTAAGATTAAAAGTTGCTAAGAAACTGGATATTATTCCAAATGTATTTAAATTTGTTTGGATTGTGGATTTCCCATTCTTTGAATTTGATGAAGAAAGTGGCGAATGGGTAGCAATGCACCATCCATTTACAATGCCTAAGGAAGAATGTTTACAGTATCTTGATACTGACAAGGGTAAGGTTGTTGCTAAGGCTTATGACCTTACACTTAACGGTACAGAACTTTCATCAGGCTCAATCAGAATTACTGATTATGAACTTCAGCAAAAAATGTTTAAGGCACTTAAGCTTACTGATGAAGAAATTGAAGCTAAGTTTGGTTTCTTAGTTGAAGCATATAAGTATGGTGCTCCCCCACACGGTGGTATGGGTATCGGTCTTGACAGAATCGCAATGTTACTTTCAGGTGCTGAAAGTCTAAGAGATGTTACTGCGTTTCCTAAGGTACAAAATGCCTCAGAATTAATGAGTCAAAGCCCTGCTCCGGTTGATCAGGAAAGTCTTGATGTTCTAGGTATTGAAGTGGTTTCGGAATAATACACAAAACCGATAATAGTTAGTAGTGCAAAACTACTAATCGTACATAAAAAATTAACATTTTTTGTTGCTTTAAATATAGATTTTTATGGGCGATTATTATATAATAGTAGTACTGAATAGTACTGAGAAATTTAATTTTAGGATGTGAATTTTTATGAAAAAGTCAGTATCTTTGCTACTAACAGTTTTAATGGCAATGTCTATTATCACTGTAGCAGCAACATCAGTTTCAGCAGCTGAAACTGCAAAGGTAAATGATAAGGACTGCTATGTTGGACAGAAAGTAGTTTATACTTACTTCCTACAAGCTCCCGGTAAAGCAGAAGACTTCCAGGGCCAACTAGAATATACAGATGGTCTTAGTCTAGAAAAGGTAGAAATTTCTGATGCTTCCGGTGTAATGATTGACGGTGAGAAGGGTGTTATGGTTAACACTGCAATAAGCAACAATGTTTATTACAGTGGCGTTAACATTAACGAAGGTTATGATTACACTACTAAATCTGCTTTCATTACAGCAGAATTTTTAGTTGAAAAGTCCGGTGACCAGACAGTAGCTAATAAGCTGGAAATTCTTTCAGGTTCAAACGGCACACAGTATGTAGAAGACTACAAAGCTATTGAAGGTGTTCAGTCTTCAGATGAAACAACTGTACAGCCTGTTGATGCTGAGAGCGTTAAGTTGAATGTAACTGCTAAGACAGTTTATGCAGGTTCTAAGTTTACTCTAAAAGCTACAGTAACTCCTGAACTTGCTTCTGCAACTAATGATGTAGATTGGTCTTCATCAAAAGAAGCAGTTGCTACAGTTGACAACGGTGTTGTAACTGCTAAGAAAGCCGGTTCAGCAGTTATCACTGCAAAAGTTGGTGCTGTTACTGCAACATGTAAGGTTACAGTAAGACAGCATGTAACAAGTGTTAAGCTAAATGCAACAAGAAAAGTTCTTTACAATGGCAAGGCAACAACTCTAAAGGCAACTGTTTATCCATCAAATGCTTCTAATAAGGCAGTAACATGGAAAACATCAAACAGTAAAGTTGCTACAGTAAATGCAAAGGGTGTTGTAAGAGCTAAGAAGCCTGGTTATGCTTATATTACAGTAACAACTAAGGATTCTAAAAAGACTGCTAGATGCAAGGTTACTGTTAAGGCTCAGAAGGCTACAAAGGTAACAGTAAATGTTAAGAAGTCAATTTCACTACAGAAGAAGGGTAAATCAGTAAACATTAAAGCAACAGTTTCTCCTTCAAATACATATAACAAGGCAATCACAGTTTCTAACTCTAAAAAGAAAGTTGTTAAAGTTTCAACTTCTAAGATTAGATCTGGTAAGACAGTTAAGGTAACTGCTCTTAAGAAGGGTTCTTCAAAAATTAAGTTTACTGCTGCTGACGGTTCAAGAAAGTCAACTACAGTAAAGGTAACAGTTAAGAAGTAAAATTCTTAAATTAATAAGCTATCGGCACCTCCGAAGAAATTCGGGGGTTGCCGTTTAGAAAAAAGAACAATAAAAAGAAAGGAAAAGACGCCAATGAAAAAAATACTTTCAGTAGTGCTATCTGTTGTAATCCTTATGTCTATGATGGTTACAGGTTTCACCGTAGGTGCAGCTTCAACAGATAAGGCAACTATCAATGGCAAAGAAGTTTCTGTTGGTTCAAAGGTAACTTACAAGATTGACCTAAAGACTGCTTCAAAGATTGAATCAGTTCAGGGTGTTGTAAACTTTGATTCTAATGTTCTAAAGTTAGATTCATTTACTATGCCAAACACAACTTCTAATTATCTACCAAACACTAATATTGCAGGTGAAGTTCATTATGCTGCATATAGTGTTGACGGTGATTTTGATTTTTCTTCACAGAAAAATTACATCACTGCAGAATTTACAGTTATTAAGGCTGGTACATCTTCAATTACTCATAACTATGAAGTTCTTGATGATGCTAACTCAAAGACATTACTAGACAGTAATAAAAAGCCTAATAGCAGTGTACAGGAAACAACAAATACAACTGTAGGTGAAGTAGTACCTTCTGATACTGCTATCATCAACGGTGTTAAATGTAAAGTTGGTTCAACTGTTACATTTAATGTATGGGTAAAAGCTCCAAGAGTTGCTGAAGATTATCAGGGTAGAGTTTTCTATACTAATGATATTCTAACACCGAAGTCAGCTAGTGGTAAATCTAACGGTGCTTCAGCTATGTATAATCTACATGATACAGAAACTTATCCTGGAAAAGACATTGTTTCTTATACCTGGATGGATTTCCGACATCCTGTAGATTTTTCAACTGAAGATAAGATGGTTTCAGTAACATTTGATGTTACTGCTTCAGGTAGAGGAACAATCGAAAGCTATATTGAATGCTTTGATGATATAGATGACAATTATATGATTCTTGATGGTAAAATTCTACTTGACGGTGTTACTGTAAGAACAGAAGTTGTTCCATCAGAAGTTCCACCTGAACCTACAACAACATCATCCACAACTGCAACAACATCTTCTACAACTGCAACAACAGCAACAACAGCTACAACAGCAACTACTGCTCCTCGTCCATCAAAAACAACATTCAATGGTAAAGAAGTAAAAGTTGGTGAAGAAGTTACTGTTACATATATGATTCAGGCTGATAAGCTTTGTGAAGATTTCCAAGGTTACTTTAAATATGGTAACAAGACAGTTGGTGACACAACAGGTATTGAACTAACAAAGTTTAGCCTAAAGAATATGCCTGGTACAATGGTAAATACAGATCCTGCTGGTAAGGCTGTATTTACAGGTTCATCATTTGACAAGCCATATGATTTTAGAACAAAGACTCAGTTTGTAACAGCTACATTTAAGGTAACTAAGGCTAATTGTGCATATTTTGCAGAAGCAGAAATGTATATCCTAAGTGCAGTAGATGGTACTGATTATGTAAACCAGGGTGTTGTTAAGAATCCATTTACATGGGATGGTTCAACATCTACAGAACCAACAACTACATCAAGCACAACAAAGCCATCAGGTGACTA
>NZ_JBBMEY010000012.1:0-57019 GCF_040096285.1 Ruminococcoides intestinihominis
AACTATAAATTAGATGAATTAATCGGTTATTATCTAATTTATCTACATTACATAATCATCCCCACAAACCCTAATTTATCAAATTTATCTTTACCAATAACCAAAATTGAAAAACCTAAATTTGCCTTTATGAAGAAACATATTACCAAAGGTTACAACTAAATATTACAAGAAAAGTCAGCTTAACTGCTGACTTTTTTAATAAGAACTATGCTATAATAGAAAGAAAAATATAATGTAGAAAATAGAATTGTTTGAATTTTATTGTAGAAAATAAAAATTTTTAAATTTACTGCACTAAAAGAAACTTTTGATTCGTTTTATTTATGAAAGGAGGTTAAGAGATTGTTAAATCCACTTACCAGAGATGATTACAATAAAGTTGTTGAAGAATTCTCCGATATGATTTTTAGAATAGCTTATCAAAACTTATGTAACATTGCTGATGCAGAGGATGTTGTTCAGGAAGTTTTTATTTCTTTGCTAAAGTCAAAGGGTAAAATTTTCAAAGATTCTGAACATCTAAAGTCTTGGCTAATCAGAGTGACAATCAACAAATGCCTTGATGTAAGACGATCCTTTTTCCGAAAAAATACTGTGCCTATTGAGTCACAGGTGATTTCATATACAGACGAAGAAAAAGTCCTAATGGACGAAATTATGAAACTACCTAAGGACTACCGAAATATTATCTACTTGTATTATTATGAGGGATATAAAATAAAGGAAATTGCAGAAATTCTTGGAAAAAATCAAAACACTATCAGTTCAAAATTACAAAGAGGCAGAAATAAGTTGAAGGAAAATCTTATTGAGGGAGGTTATTATAATGAAAGAAATTTACAAGAATGCACTTGATAAAGCAACCTTACCAAAAGAAAGTAAAGAAAATATTAAAAGCCTTTATGATAAGGTAAATAAGGAGGATAATGTTGTGAGTATTGAAAAGAAGAGAAATATCAAAAAGCCTTTAGCATTTGTGGCAGCAGGTTTAGTATGTGCAGTAGCAGTTGGCAGTACATTTGCTGTAGGTCAGTTTAATGATAGTAAAAATAGTGGTAGTAAGAATAGCTTTGTACTTAATGTTAGTGCAGCAGAAATCGGAAGAAAAGTTGCTAATGGTGATAAAACTGACACCAAGGGTTCAAAAGTAACTACTGGCACTTCCGGTTATATAGTTAGCCAAGGCGATGATAAAACTTGGCATTATGACTTTACTTTGCCTGTTGTCTGCAAAGGCAATAACATTGACGAAATTACTTATACAGTAAACAGAGGTTCGATAACTTTAGATTCAGAAGAAACTGATAAAAAATCTGAAACTGTCAGTTACAAAGCTTTGCCTAAAGACAAACTTGTTTCTCTAGATATCTGTGGAGATTCATCTTCATTGAGTAAGTCAGAACAGCAAATTTTGGATAAAGGTTTAATCCCACAAGCTGATATGGAACAGTATAAGAACGCTATTGATATTCTTCTAAAGGATCTTAAAGTAACTGTTAAGGCAAAGTTTAATGATGGTACAACTGAAGAAGAAACTATTAATGTCAATTCAAAACTTTGTACATCAGAAGAATTAAATGATGATGGACAGCGTGATGATGACATTATGCTTTACAATGATGACTTAGATTCAGATGAAGATGATGTTTACCTTAGCTTTGAAGTAGAAAAGTAAACACAAAATTTACTCAAAACAAACCCTATTAAATCGTATATTTAAATCCCAAAAAGAAAAGTCAGCTTAATTGCTGACTTTTCTTGCGTTTGTAACGAACATATTTATTTTTTCTTTGCTTTTGCCTATACCGTTTTCATTTTCAACACCGGAAGAAACATCAACACAATCAGGGTGCAGAACCTTTATTGCATTAGCCACATTATCCGGATTTAGTCCACCGGCAAGTATCATCAATTTATCACTTTTAGGAAATGTTTTTAATGTATTCCAATCAAAGGTTTTTCCACTTCCCGGTTCTTGAGCATCAAAAACAAAACCCTTTATTTTGTCAATATTTTTGAAATTCTCATATTCATCAATATCCTTTACATTAAAGGCTTTTAGTATTGGAATATCAGTGCTTTCAATAATACTGTTTTCTAACTTACCATGAATTTGAATATAGTCAAAACCCAAGTATTCAATTATCTTAACTTGCTCTAAAGTAGGGGAAACTGTAACTGCAACTTTCTTAATGCTTTCATCAAGTGCATTTATAATTTCAGTTGACTTTTCTTCATTAATATTTCTTTTGCTTTTAGAAAAGAACATTACCATTCCTGCAAAGTCAACATTGTTTTCATTTAAGTATTCTGCCTCTTTAGTAGAAGTTAATCCACAAATTTTAATTTTCATATGTCACCTATTATAAAAAATCTATGAAAAAAGTCCGTAATAATACGGACTTAATTTTTATTTTGCTTTCTTAAGTAATTTTAACTTTTTCTTATTAATATTACTGTTTTCTAAAATTGACTTTAAATCAAAGTCCAGAACTTCTTTGTCAATTAAGAAACCTTCACCGTCAGTAATGAAGAAGTAGAAGTAATCATTAGTTTCATAAATACCGAAGAAATCTTCATACTTTACTAAATCTTCACCAAGCAATACACCTTCATTATTAAATATGTATTCAACTTCTTTATTTTCAAGTTGGCTAATATCACTTTTAGGCTTTACATAGTAAACCATTGTGATGATAATACCACCGATGATTGCAATTGCAGGATATATAACTGTAGTAAAGTTAAGTTCAAACTTTCTGTTGTAGATAAATGAACATACAATTACTGCAATACATAGTAAGTATAGAATTGCCGGTTTTAGAAAAGACTTTTTGTTTAGAGTAAATCTCTTAAAGTCGATTATCATATCTTTTGTATAATTAGTTTTGATTTTATATTCCATTTTTCTCACCCAAAGTGATTTTAACACAAAATACTAAATTGTGCAATGCCTTTTCTTGATATATATTGCACATTATGATATAATTATATGAATAAAAATATTGAATAAGGTGGGTGTAAACTTATGGATGTTAGAGTTAATGATAAAATTGAAATGAAAAAAGCTCATCCTTGTCAAAATAAAATTTTTACTGTTACAAGAGTAGGTATGGATTTCAAGATAAGATGTGACAAATGTGGTCACGAAATTATGATACCTCGCAGTAAAGTTGAAAAAAATATTAAGAAGATAATCAGGGAATAATATGTTTGATAAAATTGAAATTTTTAGTAAAAGATATGATGAATTAAATAACAGACTTTATGACCCAACAGTTGCCTCAGATGCAACAAAGTTTAATGAAATTATGAAGGAAGTAAAGTCTATTGAACCTATTGTGTTAAAGTATAGAGAATACAAGAAAGCACAACAGACAATTAAAGATAGCCTTGAAATTTTGGAAACAGAAAAAGACAAGGAAATCAGAGAACTTGCCCAAATGGAAATGGATGAGGCAAAGGACTCATTGGATGGTATTGAGGAAGAACTAAAAATTCTTCTTCTACCTAAAGACCCTAACGATGAAAGAAATGTTATTATGGAAATTCGTGGTGGTACAGGTGGTGAAGAAAGTTCCCTCTTTGCAGGTGACCTTTTCAGAATGTACTCCATGTATGCCGATAAGCATGGCTTTAAGATTGAAGTTCTTTCTTCTAACGAAACAGGCTTAGGTGGTTACAAAGAAATTTCCTTTATGGTTAACGGTGAGGGTGCTTACAGTAAGCTAAAGTATGAAAGTGGTACTCACAGAGTTCAGAGAGTACCTGAAACTGAGTCATCAGGCAGAGTTCATACTTCCGCAGTAACTGTTGCAGTTCTTCCTGAAGCTGATGATGTTGAAATTGACATTAACCCTAATGATTTACAGATTGATACATTCCGTTCATCAGGTGCAGGTGGTCAGCATATTAACAAAACTTCCTCAGCTATCAGAATTACTCACTTACCTACAGGTATGGTTGTTGAGTGTCAGGACGAAAGAAGTCAGTACAAGAACAAGGACAAAGCCTTAAAGGTTCTAAAGTCAAGACTTCTAAAGATTGAACAAGATAAACAAAATGCAGAGATTTCCGAAAATAGAAAAAGTCAGGTTGGTTCAGGTGACAGAAGTGAAAAGATTAGAACTTACAACTTCCCACAATCAAGAGTAACTGACCACAGAATCGGTCTTACACTTTACAAGCTTGACGATATTCTAAACGGTAATATTGATGAGATTATAGATGCTTTGATTGCATACGATAGAGCAGAAAAACTAAAAGAAAGTATGGAAAATAAGTAAAATGGATACTAAATTATTAAAGGATAACATTGAGGACATTTCTATTGCAGCAAAGATTATAAATGAGGGTGGACTTGTTGCTATGCCAACAGAAACTGTTTATGGTTTAGCAGCAGATGCTTTAAACGGTAAGGCAGTAAGAAAGATTTTTCAAGCTAAAGGCAGACCAATGGATAATCCTTTGATAGTCCATGTTTCATCACCACAGATGGCTATTGACCTTAAGCTTTATAAAGAGTTTACAGAAGATGCCAAGAAGTTGGCTGATAAGTTCTGGCCCGGACCTTTGACAATTATTTTGCCAAAGGGTGACTGTATTCCTGATGAGGTTTCAGCAGGACTTGAAACAGTAGCAGTCAGATGCCCTAGCCACAAAACTGCTAGAGCATTAATAGAAAAGTCAGGTAAACCACTTGCAGCACCATCTGCAAATATTTCCGGTAAACCAAGTCCAACTACAGCAGAACATTGTATCAATGACCTTATGGGTAAGGTTGATGCAATTCTTGATGGTGGTGAATGTGAAGTAGGTGTTGAAAGTACAGTGGTCACTTTAGATACCAACCCACCAAGACTTTTAAGACCCGGTGGAATTACACTTGAACAGCTTGAAAGTGTATTAGGTGAAGTTGCAGTTGATGATGCAGTTCTTCATAAACTGGCTGAGGGCAAGAAAGCATCTTCTCCCGGAATGAAGTACAAACACTATGCTCCAAAGGCTCAAGTGTATTTGGTCAGAGGCAACAACTTTGTTGACTTTGTAAACAGAGATATTGACGAAAGTACAGCAGTAGTTTGCTTTGATGAAGATGAAAAATATATTAATGGTGAAACATTTCCAATAGGTTCAAAAACTGACTACAAGTCCCATGCACATAAGATTTTTGATGTACTTAGAAAGATAGATAAAGAAGAAAAAATCAAAAAGGTTTTTGCTCCTTTACCTAGAACAGATGGTGTGTCCCTTGCAGTTTATAACAGATTAATCCGTTCATCAGCCTTTAGAATTTTTAATGCCGATGCTTATGTTTTAGGATTAACCGGACCTACCGGTTCAGGAAAATCTACTATTGCAAAAATGTTTGCACAGTATGGTTTCCACACAGTAGATACAGACAAAATTGCAAGAAATATTATGGAAAAAGGTAGTCCTGTATTAGCTAAAATAAAGGAAACCTTTGGCGATGATGTGGTTAAAGATAATGTGCTTGATAGAAAGTTACTTGCAAAAAGAGCTTTTGTCGATGAAAATTCAACTAAAAAGCTAAACCAAATCACTCATCCATATATATATGAAAAGGCACTTTTGGAAATAGAGGAATATTCCCACAAAGGTTACGATAAGTTTATATTAGATGCTCCTGTACTTTTTGAAAGTAACGGAGAAAGATTTTGCAACAACACCCTTGTAATTCTCTCTGACTTAGATACCAGAGTAAAGAGGATAATTTCTAGGGACGCTATTACAACAGAACAAGCTATGGATAGGATAAATGCTCAGCATAGTGATGATTTTTACAGAGCAAAGGCTGACTATGTAATTGAAAATAACGGTAGCCTTGATGAAGTAAAGTCACAGGTTGAAAGTGTTGTAAAAGCTATTTTGTAAAATTCGGTATCTAAAACCAAGTAGTAGGTTTATAATATGATTAATAGAAAACCCAAGAGAAAAAGGAAAAAGAGTGGTTGTGCTACCTTAATTTTGGTGGTGTTCTTTACAGCCATAGTTGCCTTAGTTACAGTTTTATGTTTTCATATCTTTGGTGGAAATGATTCTATTAATGACAAGGTAAACGATATTAAAAAAATTCAGTACCCAAAGAAATATTCACAGATTGTAGAAAAGTACAGTAACCTTTATGGTGTGGATGATAACCTTGTATATGCAGTTATACGTACTGAAAGCCACTTTAAACCTGACAGTAAGTCCAGTGCAGGTGCAAAAGGTTTGATGCAGATTACTCCTGAATGCTTTGAATTTTTACAGAACAATATTCCTAATGACAAAACAAAATATAAAGAGTCTGATTTGTACGATCCGGAAGTGAATATTAAGTTTGGAACATATTTTTTAAGCTATCTGTTAGATAGGTATGATAATGTTGAAAAAACTGCCGTAGCAGCATATAATGCCGGTTTCGGTGCAGTTGATAATTGGCTAAATGACCCTGAATGTAGTCTTGACGGAAAAACTCTTAGTGTTATAGTTTATCCGGAAACAGAGAATTATGTGGAAAAGGTTGAAAGTGCCAAGAAAATATATATAGAAATTTATAAGGAAAGGTAATGATATTATGTCTAATGAAGATTCAAAGACACTAATGGACGAAATCCTAATGTCAGGCAAAAAGAAAATTCACTCAATCAGCAATAGTGAAATTGAAAAAGCTGATGAATTTTGTGAACCATACAAGGATTTCCTAAATAAATCAAGAACAGAAAGAGAAGCTGTTGTTGAAGCAGTTGCTCAGGCTAAAGAAAACGGTTTTGAAGAATATGATCCTGACAGAACTTACTCTGCCGGTGATAAGATTTATATTGTAAACCGTAACAAAGCAGTAGGTCTTGCAGTTATCGGCAGAAAGGGTACAAGAGACGGTGTGCTACTTTCTATCGCTCATATTGACTCACCAAGAATTGATTTAAAGCCAAGCCCATTATACGAAAAGGACGGTATGGCTCTATTTAAAACTCATTACTATGGTGGTATCAAGAAGTATCAGTGGACAACAATCCCATTGGCTTTACACGGTAGAGTTTGTAAGACTGACGGTACTTATGTTGATATTTCTGTTGGTGATGATGAAAATGACCCATGTTTCTGCATTACAGATATTCTTCCACACCTAGGTCAAGAGCAAGCTAAGAAAACTCTGGGTTCAGCTTTTACAGGTGAAGACCTAAACTGCCTAGTAGGTAGCCGTCCATATAGTGACGAAGATGGTGAACAGGTAAAGTTAAACACAATGAAGCTACTTTATGATAAGTATGGCTTTACTGAAAATGACTTCCTATCAGCAGAACTAACTTTAGTACCTGCTTTTAAGGCTAGAGATATTGGCTTTGACAGAAGTATGATTGGTTCATATGGTCATGATGATAGAGTTTGTGCTTACCCTGCACTAATGGCTATTATTGATGCCGGTATTCCTGACAAGACTTGTATCACATATCTAACAGATAAGGAAGAAACAGGTTCAGACGGTAACACAGGTATGCAGAGTGACTTCCTAAGATACTTTATCTATGACCTAGCTAAGTCTGAGGGTGAAGAAGGCTATAGAGTTCTTTCAAAGAGTAAGTGCCTATCAGCTGATGTTAATGCAGCAGTTGACCCAACTTATGAAAGTTGTTTTGAACCAAAGAACTGTTCTTACATTAATGAAGGCGTTGTAATTTCTAAATATACAGGTGCTAGAGGTAAGAGTGGCACAAGTGATGCTTCAGCTGAATATATGGGTGAAGTTCGTTCAATGCTGGAAAGCAACAATATTATTTGGCAAGTCGGTGAACTTGGCAAGGTTGACCTTGGTGGTGGTGGTACTATCGCTAAGTATGTTGCTAATATGAATGTTGATGTAGTTGACCTTGGTGTACCTGTACTTTCTATGCATGCACCATTTGAAATCGTAAGTAAAGTTGATGTTTATATGGCTTATTTAGCTTTTTTACATTTCTTTATGGATTAAGGGTTGATTTTTTCAAAAAGATGTGTTATTATGTATGGGCAGTCAAAAATGACTGCCCTGAAATGCGCTGATAGCTCAGCTGGATAGAGTGACTGGCTACGAACCAGTAGGTCGGGGGTTCGAGTCCCTTTCAGCGCGCCACTAGTGGGTATATGAACTATGTGTCTGTAAAGAGCGTAGTTTATATGCCTAATTGTGATATTCGCCAATTGGCGAACTTAGATGTACAATGTCTAACATAAAAGACAAGTACTATTATTAATATATAAACATCCACCGTACCGTAATTGATACGGCAGATGATTATTTATTTTATTTGTTTTGCGTCGTGGCTGAACGAAATTCCTTTGCAGGGTCGAGTACCAAGTAATTGGCAACTATCCATCGCAAGATGTAATCGCCCTCCAAGTTGTCTGTAACAGAGTTGACTAAGATCTTAAGTAATATAAGGTAGCACCGTAATTATACTATGGTGGCTCGCTCGTCAATCATATTCTCGTATGATAGAGTTGTGGCATAACTATTATATATTACCTTGTATTAATCGTCCATTATAACCCAGACTATTCAATTGTTCATTACGACAAAAAGAAAACTCACATCCTACCACATCTGCAAGTAGTCTGTGAGTGCCAATTGACAAATTAACTAATTTCGCTTATAATTAAATGAGCAAATTAGCCTTTAACATCAATAAGTATCATTACTACTTACTTGGTGGGTCAGCAGGTTACGCCAATAATCTGCTGACTAAAGGATTTTGTTATCCTCTCGTCTCTTTTATTATACCATAAAGTGGACGTCAGGTCAATATTTTAATGTGATTTTTGCAGATGTTTTCTTTTTATTGAAAGCATCTGCATTTTTTATTACTTTTTGAATGTCAAAATTTGTAAAAATAATACGAATTAGAACAGTTAATCAAAATAATAATAAATTCCATTTATTATGAGGCTATTAATGTATAATCTCAAAAATGTGTGAAAATAATTAGAATTAGGTGAAACAATTATGCTATTACTAAATGTTCCATATGCAGAAAAAGATGAAGCAAAATCATTAGGTGCTAAATGGAATCCAAAATTTAAAAAATGGTATGTTACTAATTCTAAAGATTATTACAAATTTATAAAATGGTTTGAAGAAGATTATGAAGAACGTTTTTTAATTTGTGATTATATTTATTTGGTTTCTAAAAATAGAAAGTGTCCATATTGTGGTTTCGAAAATAATGAAATTAAAGTTATGATTACAGAATACTATAATTTTTATTTTGAACCGGATAATGATGGGGAATTTTATGAGTATTGTAGTGGAGCAGATTCACCTCGTATTATTGACCTGTCACCTGCTAAAAGATTAATTAAAGGAAAAGTATTAAATTTTTTAAAAATTAATTACAACATTGATTTGGTAAACGGAAGATTATCACAACATTGCAAATTTTGTGATAGGCAAATAAAAATATCACCATCATTTGATTTTGGAATACATTCGCTCGAAGAAACAAAATATTTTACGCTATATAAAATTCCTATTAAAGAGGATGTGTTTCTTGATAATGTAGGTTGGTGTTCTACAGATGAATATATATATACTTATAGTAAAAAAATAGTTGTTTAATATATAAGCGTGGACAAATTGTCCACCTTTTATATAAATCTATTATAAATTTAAGGAGGATGATACTATGAAAATTTAGTTGTGTTAAGAGAATCATAAATAAATTATTAATTATAAAATAAAGGAGATAAAAATGTCAGACAATTTATTAAAAAATATAGATATCAATAAAAAACTAATTAATAATGATGCATTATTTAATAATGTTTATTATATCTGTCAAAATTTCGATATTGTTCCAAATAAAGATCATTACGGTGTATGCATAGACTATCAAGATATATCTGAATTAAGAGATGATTTTTTATATGAATTATACGATACAATAGTAGATTGGGTTTATAGTTCTGAAAAATATAATTTTATTAAAAATGCAGCAATCAAAAAAGGAAAGTCAGAACAAGCTGCTACATCTGAAGTTATAAGAAAAGCTCAAGAAAAATTCAGAGGTAATAAAGATACAGAAAAATTGTTGATACAAGGACAACTAGGGGAATTACTATTATTTCATTTTATACAAAAATTTTTCAAAGCAACCCCATTGTTAAGAAAAATGAAGATAACAACAAGCAATAAACATGAGCGTTTTGGAGCTGATGCTATACATTTCAAATTTGAAAATGACAAACCTATTATAATATTAGGAGAAGCAAAAACATATACTTCAAAATACAGTTTTAATAAAGCTTTCGAAGAGGCTATTGATAGTATTTTGAATACTTACAAAACACATAGAAAGGAATTATACAGTTATATACATGAAGATTTTCTCGATAAGGAAATGAATGAAATAGCAGAAATGTATTTAAATAATACATTAAAAAATTTTGAAGTGCGATTAGTTAGTTTAGTTGTTTATAATGAAACTAAGAAAATTGAAATTACTAATCGTGAAGAAATACATAAACAAATTAAAAAAATTATTGAAGAAAAATATAAAAATTTTGATAAAAGCAAAATTAATATAAAGGATAATAGAATATTAAGTAGGATAACATATATTGTTATGCCTATATGGAAATTAGATGAATTCGCTAAAAGTTTTCAAAATCTAATATTTTAGAGGAAGGATAATGATATGGAACAATTAAAAAAAGAAATATTAAATAATTGGTTAAATATTGATTTTTATAGTGTTGCAAGAAAAATTGATTTTAACAATAGTAATATAGAAATCTCAAAAGAATTAATATTAAATACTATCAGGTGTTTAGACTATGAAACTTCTGTTGTTAAAAATCCTTCTGTCAATTATGTGATTACTATAATGGCACTAATGTGGGAATATATAGACCATGAAAAATATGATATACGAAAGATAGTTGTCAAATTTTTATCTAGGATAGGTTATCCCACATCTGCAATTATAGCAGATGATAAATTTGATAGAAAAAAGAATATGTTCTCACCATTGGGCAGTGTTTTGGAACAACTATTTGCAACATTAAATCAAGAAAAAAATAGTATAATAGTTAATGAACGTGAATTTTTGCTAACTAAATTTCAAATTGAGATTTGGACAGCTATGGATAAGGAAAAAGTGATAGGAATATCTGCCCCTACATCAGCAGGTAAATCATTTGTTATTTTATTAAAATTATTGGATACGCTCTTGAAACATAAATTAGACATAGTGTATATTGTTCCTACACTTAGTCTTTTAAACCAAGTTACAGAAGATTTTAATAAAAATATAAAAACATTAAATATACCAAATTGTAATGTTGTTAATTCTTATACTGGTCAAGAAAATATATATACTAATAATATTTTTGTATTAACTCAAGAAAAGGCTATATCTGCATTTAGTGACAGTGAAAATACTTTTTCAAAGGATATGATATTGGTTGTAGATGAAATCCAAAATATTGAACGTATTAAAGAAGATAATGACGAAAGAGCCAAGATTTTGTTTGATACATTAAATGAATTTAGATATAAAGATAATGTAAAACAGATTATAATTTCTGGACCTAGAATTTCTAATATTGAAAAAACCGGTGAAGAAATTTTTGGTATAAAAACTAAGAACATTACTACTATTGATTGCCCTGTATTGAATCTAACATATAGCATATGCAAAATAAAAGACCAATATTATTTAAAACAGTATTGTGCATTATGTGATAATCCATTAATAATGAAAATTACAAATCCTACAATAATTGAGGGGTACGGTAAAAATAAATATAATGACGAATTTTTATCTTATTTAAATTGTTTTATTGAACATTTAGGACAAAAGCAAAATATTATATTTTCTCCTACTGCTAAGGTTGCGAGAAAAATTGCGTGTCATTTAAGTGGAAAAGGTGAGGTAAATTCTAAAATTAAAGACTTGGAAAGGTATTACAAAAAATCAGTACATCCAAATTATTCTATGGTTAAGACATTGGAGAAAGGAGTAGCATATCATCATGGTAAATTGCCACAACATGTACGTCGAACATTAGAAATTGCAATTAGAAATAAATGGATAACAAATATTGCTTGTACAACAACATTATTACAGGGGGTTAATCTACCTGCACAAAATATTATTATCAGAAATCCACATCTATACCAAAATCGTAATAAATATTCGCCTGAATTATCTAATTATGAAATGGCTAATTTAAGAGGAAGAGCAGGTAGATTGATGAAGGATTTTATAGGTCGAACTTTCGTTTTAGATGAAACCTCTTTTCTTGATTCAGAAAGTTATGATGAAGAAAACACATTTAGTGATGCCAATAAAACTTTACCAACAGGATATAACGAACGATTTGAAGAAAATCGCAACGATGTTGAGAAGATTGTTATGTCTAATACTCCAGTTAATGAAAACATGGAGAAATATGGAGATTTAGTATCTTATATCAGACAATCGGTTTTAAGATATGGTACAAGAGCAGTAAATAAAATGAAAGATGTTGGTATTAAATTAAGTAAAGAACAAGTAGCTGCAATTGTTTTAAAATTAAAATCAATAACTGTTCCTAAAGAGATATGTGCGAAAAATAGATATTGGGATCCATTCGTCCTTGACGTTATTTACAAGAAATATAATGAAGATGTGCCGAATTCGCCAAGTAAGAGAGGCGTGTGGGCTAAATTGAATCGTATGTTTAAATTTTTGAGGGATACACCAGAAACAAATGTAATGTATAAAAAATATATCCCAAAAAGATTTCAAAAAGGTTCTAATCGTAGTTATTTATTAAATTTGTGTATGTCTTGGTCAAATGAAACAACATTATTTGATATATTATCGAATAATGATTATCAAAATAAAGCTGAAGATAAAATAGAGGATGAAATAGAAGATACCATAGAAACTTTACAAAATACTGTTTCATATAGAGTTCCTTTATTATTAAAACCTATATTTGATATAAATAATCCAGAAAGTGTATTTTTATCTTCTATGCAAGCAGGTGCATATAGAACAATCCCAAAAAACTTGATTGAAATGGGAATACCTAGAGAAAGTGCATTATTCATAGATAAAAATATTTTTAATAACTTTAAAATTGAAGAAAATGAAGAACCTTTTTTAATTAAAGAAAAACTTAAAAAAGTAGTTATTGAAAAAAGAGATACATTACCTTTCTGGATAAATGAACAATTGGACGTTTTAGGTTAATATTGGTGAAAGGGGTGGACAATTTGTCCACCTCTTTTGGAATTAATTACTATGTCTTATTTTGTAAGATATTTATACTTTGCTGTTATTAACATAGCATCTTGTTCTTCAAGAGTTTTGGTATCTTGACCACAAGTAAGTATTTCCACATATTCAATATAATCGTTATTATAATCGTTATTTTCTTCTTCAAATGTGATTATTGCATTTGCTTTTTCTCTCTCACATTTTCTACAGATACAAATGAACTTTGTATTTGTTTCCTGAAGAGTATAACAATCATCAATCAAAACATAAGCATTGTATCTTATATTTTGAGCATATTCCAACATCTGCATAACAATCTTATTTGAGTGGTGCATTTCACCAAAGATGAAGACAGATGTACATACATTGTGTACCTTAACTGTTAAATTTGAGTTTTTTTCTTTTGAAACATTCATTTTTTATTTCCTTTCGTTATAAAAATATAGGAGGCTAATATATGGACTGTAGAGGTCATAATAGAAGAATACAGTTTTTTGTTATATAAAAAGCGTGGACAATTTGTCCACGCTACTTAACCTATTCTAATAATATCTTTGTACTTGTGATATAACATATTCATTTGGTCATAATTCTTATTGTTACATCTTCTTAATTGTCGGCGTTTATTCTTGAAAAAACAGCGTCCCATAAGCTTCTGAAGGAGATATTCCATAAGATGATAATTAATATCACTTTTAGCATAGCTATCAATCAAATCTTGAGGAAATCCGTAATAATATCCAAACATAACAAAAGCAAATTGACTATAATCTAAATCGTATAGATACTGTATTAATTTATCTTTTGTTGGATAATAAGTACCGCTAAGATTGTATTCATCTGAAATATCATCAAATCCACAAGCAACTTCAATAG
This sequence comes from Ruminococcoides intestinihominis, assembly GCF_040096285.1. Taxonomy (NCBI): domain Bacteria; kingdom Bacillati; phylum Bacillota; class Clostridia; order Eubacteriales; family Oscillospiraceae; genus Ruminococcoides; species Ruminococcoides intestinihominis. The sequence continues at coordinate 14,130 of NZ_JBBMEY010000012.1, forward strand.
AGAAAGTGCGAAAAAAATGTGATTCAAAGTAATTGTCACAAATTGTTTTTGTGGAAGTATTTATATACAATTTTTCATCATAGGTTGGAATTTCGTTTGTAGATGAAATCAAAGGACTGTCTACACTAGATAAAATTTCGTTTGCTTTCTCAAGCGAAAAGTCTACAAAAAACTTATCAATACTAGATAATGGAACATTATCATCTTGTATAAGATAAAATAATGTTCTTAGTTGTTCGATTGTAACTTCCTTTTTGGCATAGTTCTTAATAAACTTTCTTGGAAGTCCTATAAAGTATCCTAGCATTGCATAAGCAAACTGAACCATATTCAAGGTACGCATATAAACAGATAACTCAGCTGCAGATGGGTGGGTACTATAGCCTTCCGTGTATTCGTATTCCTCAAAATCAGGTAAAAGTTTTTCGTTATACAACTTTTCTCTTACATCCCATCCACATGAAAATCTATCAAATGAAGAAGAATAGTAATCACAAAGAAACTGTACAACACTTGGGTTGTATTGATTTGAACTTTTACAAACAGTTAAGTCGTCATATCCTGAAAAAAAGTTATCTTCATTAAATAACTTATTTTCATACATACAATAATAATGAGCACCAAAATATAAATAATCTTTCATAAGTAAAATCCTTTCGTAAATAAATGAGGTGATTAAATGTCAAATTTAAGATTTCCAGACGCATCCGTAATTAAAAATTCTCGCTTTGTAAAGAATATTACTGCCGAAAAATTAGCAAGAATTCAAGACAATAATATTCAATTATTTGAAAGTCAGTACAAGGATAATTTGTATTGTCCGGAATGTAATCAAGCTAAACTGTTCCTAAGGAACGGAACAGAAAAGATACCACACTTTTCTCAATCTAAAAACTCCTTTCATAAAGATGATTGTTCACTGAATTACAAAAGTATATCAGCAAATCAGCTAAAAGTTATATATGAGGATAAAAATCCTGATAATTATGAAATACATAATAGATTAAACAAGATTATAGGTTTATTTTTTCAAAACAAAAATGTAGGTTCCAGTCCTTTAGTTATAAGCGTACCTAAAAAGAAAAAACCAACAACAAGTACATCAGTTGTTGGAGAAGAAACATATGTTAAAGCATCAGTTCCAAGAAGATTAGTTACAGCTCTTAGGACAGAGGATTTAAGAAAAATCAAAATCTTCTATGGTGATGTTTATATTAAATGGAATAAAGCAAAAAATAATACAGACAATAAATCTAGGTGGTATTTAAGAATTTATAAGGAATATGATAAAAAGAATAGTAAATATAAATACTTGTGCTGTAGTATAGCTATTAGTGATAGGGTCTATAAATATTTAAAAGAGAATAAGGCTAATTATTTAGATAATCAGCACTGTTATATTGCTTTCTTTACTGAAATCTTTCAAAAAGAAAGTAATGGTAACTATTATAATAATTGTAGCCTAAGACACTCAGATTTTCTCGAAATCAAAACTATTCGTATAATTTAGGTAAAGCAAAAAGGTTGGACAAATTGTCCAACCTTTAATGTTATACTCATACCTTGGACAAATTGTCCAAGGTTTTTCATTATATTAGATTTTTTATACTATTGTTGTTTCTGTATGAATTAATAATTTCATCAACTTTAGTTTTGTCAGAAGTTTTAATCCTAATAACACTATTTCCTTGTTCGTGTACAGTTCCTTCAAAACTGATACCATTCTTTTCTAGAACAGTAGCTTCCTTAAATGATACTTTTAAATAGTAATCATCATTTGGATTGTAATTATGCTCACTTTCCTTTTTTTGTAAAGGAATACCATCAATACAAGAATGGTAGATAAATTCTTTAATATCATCCATTTTGTTTGTTTCATAAAATTCAACTAGCATTTTAGAGAAATCCCTTTGTAATTCAACCGGAATAGAAATGATACCAACACCGTTTGAAATCATTATTTGATTTGCAGAAAGCATACTAGTTCTCTTATTACCATCACCAAACATTTGCCTACGCATTAAATGCAACATCATTGTGATTGCTCGTTCTGTAGGATTTGCAATAGTTTTAATATTTTCAATTTCTTCCTTGATTTTGCTTTCAATAGGTAGTTCCGGTTTCCATCTTGTACCACCAATAGATACCGGAAAATTTCTAATAAAACCGGCATTAGGAATAAGATTATATTCTACATACTGATTGATTTTACAAATATATGGATAATCTATAGGATATTCTATAGTATCCAAAATAAATTGCCAAGCGTGTTTTAAGTTGTTAATTGCAATTACAGTATTTACTTCTACATCAGAGATGATTGAACCTCTATAAATTGCTTCTGTATCTGGGAAAGTTACATTCAAACCTTCAAGTCTAGCACTTTTCCAAATAATATCAACAATATTTCTTTTTGCAAGAAATATATTATCTTCTAGGGTCATTTGAAACTTATTTTCCATATAATCACTCCATCCAAAATAATTATAATGCTTTTGAGCATATAAAGTCAATGAAAAATGTGAACTGGCTATATAAACCACAAGAAGATACCAACAGAGAAAAAATAAATATTCCACACTCACTCAAGTTATTTATAATGACTGACAGAAAGACACTCAATGTGGAAAACTCAAAAGCAAAGCAATGTTGAAAACTTCTTATACCTGTACTCAACTATTCACAATTTTTCAGCAATAATACTCTAAGTTACATCTATACTTAAGGTATAATTTTATATTATTTTTCTTTCTGTTGGTATGTAAGTGGGTACTCCTCACAGAGGTGTAAATTTTTGGACTACCCCTTGATAAAGAAAAAAAAGAAAAACACTTGACAGTCTTATGTAAATTGTGTACAATACCCTTGTAAGATTTGAATAAGCCTAAAACAAATCTAAAAGGGAAGATACTTAGTCGAGAAGAGTATCTTCTTCTTTTTTTGCGTTGTATCTTAGGTTTACGGATTAAGATGGTATTTATCTGATAATAATTATCAGCATAACTGCCATCTTTCTTTTTTACCCTATATCTACTAATTAAACCTTTTTTAATAAGAGATTTTAGGGTAGCAATAACACTTGAACGATGAAGATTTAACTGATTACAAACATCATTAAAACTATTCCAAAATTGCATAGTTCGACTATCAGCACATTTGCAACAAAATAGATACATTCTAAATTCAGACGCAGTTAATTTATTTGATAATTTAAAAATTCTTCTACTAACAAAGAAATAGTTATATTTAACTACAGGTAAAGTATAATGATATGTACCAAGCTTATGCTCATCGACAAAATATCTTCTGACCTCAAAAATTAAATTCAGTCTATTAAGTTTATCAATGATACGAGAAATAGTCTTAGGTGTTAAACCTGTCATAGTAGCAATAGCTTTTTGTGATATTCTTATATATTTTTTATTCTTATAGCATACTCCTCGTAGGCTATACATTGCAGTTAATACAGTTAGTTCTGTAGAACTAAGGTTCATATCAAAGATTGTATTAGGCATTTTAAAAAGTTCATTACTACGCATTTCTATTCCTCCTTTCATTGATTAATAATAAAAAAACTGCACTTGCTATAATAACAAGTGCAGTATGAATAACTACAGATATGACATAAATATATAAGATTATATAGTATGACTAATTGACATTTTTAAATTTATATGATAAAATCAAATAAATTCAAAAACTGATGTTAACAACCGTTTCTTGTTATCATTAGGCTTCAGTAGGTGTTCCACCACCTGCTGAAGATGAATTTTTTTATTTTTATTAAATTATAAATTAAAAGTTGAAATTTGTCAATTGTAAATTTAGCCGTTACTTCTTAAGTGGAGTAACGGCTTTATTATTTTTTAACTGCACAAGTTCATCGTTATAGTCTTTACCAACTGATGAAGGTTGATTACTAACATTGTAACCTAAATCAGAATACTTTTGCATATATTTTTCTGTTGCTTCAATTCCTGCTTTGTCATTATCAAGGCAAAAAACTATATTGCGTGTAGTAGGATACTCTTGTAAATAGTGGGCAAGTGCAGTATCAGATACACAACCAAGGGATAACCTACAAGAGTTAAGCCACGCAGTTTTGCTATCACAAGCAATATTAATAAGCGTTGCATGGGATAACATATCGATTGGTGCTTCAAATACAAATAAAGTTTCTTTATCGTATCCTTGTAGATAAAAGCCATTAGCCTTATCACTACAGGTACATTCTTTACGGTATTGCTTATCTGTTAAAGTGCCTCTGATTGCCCCATATTTAGGTTCTTTGTTTTTGTCTTTGCCAACAAAGACTACATTTCCTCTTTGGTCCTCATAGAGATAATGATGTTTACAAAGGCAGCTAACAATATCTTTATCAATTTTTCGTGTATGAATAAGATATGCAAAGAGTCTGTTATATCTTCCTTGCTTTTTAGGAGGTAACTGTATATCTTTTCTTGTTGTATCTTCTGCAACAACTTTTTCAGCTTTCTTATACGTTGAATGATATGTATTACTTTCGCTTGAAATAGGCTTTAAAACAGTTTTTAAGGATTGCTCATAACTTAACTCAACTGCTCTACAATCAAGCCTATCATCAATTTTAGACACGAATGCAATAATGTCACCACCACCAACAGAAAGAGAATTCCAAAACCACGCTTTGTCATCAGCATTAACTACAAGACTATTGTGTTCAATACATCTATAGCCTTTACCATCTTTTTTGAATGATAAACCATAGTTGGATGACAAATAATCAGTAGTTGAGATATTGTGAGCTTCAGACTTTTCTTCAGGAGTAAAAATGTACATATCTTTCTTTTTGTAATAAAACATTATTTATACATCTTCTTTCTTCTCTTAATGCGAACATTAAGAATCTTTAATTTAAATAAGCAGACCAAAGCAGGAAAAATATTGATATTAATTAACATCAATGAATCTGTAGCTAATAGTAAAGTCCCTTCTATAAAAGCAATAGATATTAAAATAGCCACTAACTTCTTTACTCTTAGAGAAGTTAATGGCTGTTTTTTTAATTCGTTTAGTCTGTTTTTATAAAAATTATGGGCATAAAAAAAGTAGGCATAAAAGCCTATAATAATGAGATAAGTAATCATTTTTTCTTTTTTCTAGCAGGAAAAATGAATTCAAGCTTTCCTTGTTCGTTAATCTTTAACGAAGCATCAAATTCTTTTCCTGCTTTTGATTTAAACCCTTTAATAATGTTAGTTCTCTGGCTAGAAATAAGCATATTGATTTGATTTTGTGTTAGTTTCTTACCACACAATTCGAATGGAATGCTGAACTTACAACCTTTTTTGTAATTGCTACAGTAAACATTAGTTTTGCTCTTATATAGCTTATTACCACACAATGGACAAATACTAGATTTATCTACATATGCCTTAGCTTTAGAATTCTTAATTTCTGCATACCATAGTCTTACTTTATCTTCAATTTGAGAGATAAAATCATCATAGTTAAGTTTACCAAGTTCAATATCATAAAGTTGTTTTTCGATTTCACCGGTTAATTCAGCTGACTTTATATCTGATACTGGTAAAGTATCAATAACATAAAATCCTCGTTCTGTAGGAACTACAGTTTTACCTTTTTTAACGATGTAACCTCGGTTATATAATCCCTCGATTGTGCTAACTCTAGTTGCATCAGTTCCAAGACCTTTTTTCTGTAGTTTAAATAAAGATTTTGCTTCTTCATCTTCAAAGTGTTGTCCTGCAAGTTCCATAGCGTTAATAAGAGCAGGTTCGGTGTATCGCTTTGGTGGTTGTGTTTCGCCTTTAGCTAAATCAAAATTACAACTTACATTTTCATTTTCATTAATAGAAGGTAAAATATTAATTTTATCAGGCATAGCGTCAACACTATACCAACCTTCATTAACAATAACACTACCTTTAGAAACAAAGTCCTTATCGTTAATGCTAGTAATAATTGTTGTATCCTCTATTACAACTTTTGGAAAAACAATTCTTAATAATGATTTTGCTAGTAAATCATAAAGTGCAATCATATCATCGTCACCAATATCAGATAGGGAAGATGGAACATTAAGAGTAGGGATAATTGCAGTATGTGAGCCAACTTTTTCATCATCAAAGTGTCGTTTGCTAAACTCAAGCCAGTTCTCTTTATCAAGAGAGTATTCTTTGTATTCGTCAATTTGCATTAGCTTTTCGATAGTTTTTTCGACCTCGTTCATCATAGCAACTGTTAGATGTTCTGTATTAGTTCTTGGATAACTCATAAATTTTGCTTCATACAATTTTTGCATTGTACTTTCAGCTTTCTTTAAGTCCCAATTAAGGTGTTTTGCACAAGCAATCTGAAGTTGTGTTGAGTTAAAAAGCAAAGGTGCAGTTACTGTCTTTTGCTTATGCTCAACAGACTTAATACTGCCTTTATTTGATAAAGAACTAATTAGTTGTTCTGCAGAACCCTTATCATCAAATTTACCTGCAATATATTCGCCTTTATAAATGCTATTATCTGTTGTAGTAAATTCACCTATTACTTTATAAAATGGTTTCTTAACAAAGTTTCTTATTTCATTTTCTCTGTTAACTACCATTGCAAGAGTAGGTGTTTGAACTCTTCCAACAGAAAGAACCTTATCAGTAGAAAATTTAGTTGTCATAGCTACCGTTAAATTACCACCATATAGCCAGTCCGTAATAGCCCTAGCTTCACCTGATTTCTGTAGGGTTTGCATTTCAAATCCATCTTTTAGGTGATTAAAAGCGTAATTAATTTTTCCGTATGTAAGGTCAGTTAGCCACACTCTTTTCCAAGGCTTTTTGCAGTTCATACTGCGATATACATAATCAAAAATTAATTCACCTTCACGGTCTGGATCGGTTGCATTGATTAATGCATCAGCTTTATCAAAATAAGGCTTTATATATTCATACAACACTTTTGTGTTCTCTTTAACAGCTAATTTATACTCTTTCGGAATACAAGGAAATGCATTAATATCCCATTTAGAATACTGTTCACCATAAGATTTAGCTTGTGCAAGTTGTATAAGGTGTCCTTGACCGTGAAGAAGTATAGCTTTATCACCATCAAGTTCAAATTCCCAATGACAAATACGATTATCTTTGTCATATGGTATCCTATTTCCTGCATTAAGTGCATTTGCAATTTCTTTTGCAAGGGAGTATTTTTCTGCGTAAATTACAATCATAATTTAATCCTTTCTTATGTTCGCTTTTTTACATAAATTGTGCAAGTAGCTGACTTACCATCTGCAGTAGCAGTAATAGTTGCAGTACCAACATTTTTTGCTTTAACATAACCGTTATTATTTACTGTAGCTACACTAGTATTACTACTACTCCAATGGACTTTTTTCCTTTTAGGCGTTACTGTAGCAGTTATAGTAACACTATCGGCTACTTCAAGTGTTTTTGAATAGTAAGATAAACTAATACTAGTTTCGACTTTACCATTGTTAGACCAGTTATTATTACCATAGTCAATTTTAATCTGTGTTTGAGTTTTTGGCTTTTTCTTAACAATTCTTTTTGTTACAGGTGGTTGTGTCTGAACCGGTACATTACTAGCATTATTATTTGAACTACTATTAGAATTTGAAGATTTCTTTTTCCTTTTCTTCTGAACAACTTTTTTAGTTGTAGGTTGTGTTGTTATTATCTTTGTAGTTGTTGGAACAGTTGATGGAGGGATAGTTGTAGTATTTACAATGACTTGATTGTTAGTAACGTATTTTTCTGAATTAGATGTGTATGTTTCAATAACGGAAGATATAGTTGTTTTTTCTTCTGTTGGTATTGTAGATGTTGAAGTAATAGTTGCTTCATCCGGTATGGACAAATTGTCCACGCTATCATTATTTTTCAAAACGAAACATACAATCAAAAGGATAATAACTAAGGCAATTAGTATAATAGGAATGATTTTCTTATTAACTAAACTTGTTTTTGCTTTAGTGTTTCTCTTAATGTATCTGTCTGTTTGTTCTTGAGAAATAACTGATGTATCAATATCTTCATTATTAACAAATGATTTAATTACTTCATTAAACTGAATACTTGTAATAGTGTTTCCTATGACACCGTACAAACCAAAATCATTAAATAATTCAATTTCATCATTACTAGCAAAAAGTAATATTCTTGATTGATTAAATACTTTTTGTAACGATTTAATTAATAAAGATATATCTATGCCTTTATGCCTAACAGAAGTATCAACTAATAGTCCAAGTGGATTATATTTCTGTCTTAAACTTTTTACAGAATCAATAGAATTTATAAAATTAACCACACCTAACAAATTAATATTAGGTGTGGCTTTTAATAGTTCTGTATATTCTTTTGAAGTCTTTTTGTCTGCAATAATAAGTATGTTCATTATTGACTCATTTCCTTCTGCTTATCTTCAAACTTAGTAGTACATATCTTATACATTAAGCTATCAGTTGGCATTAAGTTTTCAAATGGGATAACATTTGAACCACTAATAATAAGACCAGTACCAACATCAGAGCTGTTAATATATGATACTTGTGACTCAGATAAATGCCATTGATTAATAATAGCTTCTAGGTCAGATGGCTTTTGATTAAGGAGTGTAACAAAATCACTGTTATTGAGCATAGAACAGGCTTGTTTACTTTCAAGTACATCAGAAATGTTTTGTGTAGCACCACAGGCATTACCACCATACTTTCTAATCCTCTTATATACTTTAACAAAAAAGTCACCAGTAGAATAAATCTGAGAGTTTGTATCATTAAACATAACGGAAAATTCATCGGTGAAAACCCAAGTTCTAACGCCTTTTGCCTTGTTTTCAACAACTCTTTGCCAAAGTAATTCAAGCGTAACAAGTAAACCTACAGTTTTAAGTTGTTCGCCAAGTTCGTTAATATCAAAGACGATAAACTTTTTGTGATATTCTACATTAGTGTGATGAGCAAAAATGTTGAAAGAACCAGTTACATATAACTCAAGAGTAGTAGCAAGTGTTTTTGCGTCTGTTGATTCATCAGTAAGTAATAGATAATATAAGTTTTCTAGTGTTGGCATTTCTGTAGTTCTGCCATTTTGATAATCTGCGTACACTTTTAGTACATATCTATCTATGATAGCTTTTTCTGTACCGGTAAGTGTTCTACCTAGAGATACTTCAATAAATGACATTATAAAGTTAGATTTAAGTGCTACTGCATTCGTGCCTTCATCAACAAAACTTAAATCAGTATCAAAGATGTTAAGATAATTAGTAGAATTTGGGGATAACTTAATTACTTCACCATTAAAAGATTGAGCAATTGGTGAATATTCGTTTTCAGGGTCAATTACTATAACTTCATCATTAGGAAACTTAGTCATAATAGCATATAGCTCAGACTTGATGTTCATACTTTTACCACTACCGGATGGACCAAGTGTGAAAGCATTACCATTCATATTGTCTGAACGGTTAATTAAAATAGGGGCTTTAGTGACTTTATTAATACCGTAATATATTCCACCCTCAACGATTACATTACGGTAGCTAAAAGGGATAAAGTTACCTACTTCATTAGTTAATAGATAAAACGGTTGTCCCAAAAAAGTACCATCAGCATTAATTACCGGATTAGCAAAAGGACAAATAGTTTTTAAGCCTTTCTCTTGATAAGTAGAGCCACTAAGAATGTCAATATTAACTTGATGTTCAAGAGCTTTTTGCTTAATATAGAGCATAAGTTCCCTTAGTTCTTCTTCAGTTTCAGCTGAAACTAGAATATAAATACCCATCTGGTACATATCACAGTTGGAATCACCAAGTTTATCCTGTAGTTCAGTTAGCTCTTTTTCTCTGTTCTGCAATGAATAAGGAATAAACTCGCCACCGTGCTTTTTGTTGTTTTCTCTACGCTTTTCAAGACGCATTTCCAAATCTTCCATTTGCCTTTTGAGCATATCGAAAACATAAGATTTCTCTAACTTTTTTAAATGCTTAGAGATAGTAATCTTATAATTATTGTCCAGTAAATCAGTAATGAACTCATCATCACAAGATTTACTAATGCTTCTTACAAACATAACAGAACTGAAAGTTGAACCAACTTCAATAAGTTTAGACTTAAAGGTAAAGTGCGATGGTGCAATGTAGTCTTTTAACTTACAATCGTGCTGAATGTATGATGATGGCAATAAAAATGGCTCGTTATCGCAAGAATGATAAATGTTATGTAATATTTCAAAACATTCTTCTGTTTTAACCATAGTAATTTTACTGTCCATATCAGAAAACAAAATTTCAAATTGGTCAAAAATCTTGAATAGAATATTGATGTTATCAAGTTTTGTTTTTGGCTCAAAAGAGATAACACCAATGATAAGCTGATTACAAGTTGTGTTAACACATTTATCAACGATGTTACTCATAACATTTTGATAATCTTGTAATATGTCCTCTCTAACATTTTGATTGTCTTTAGGTATCATAGCTTTATCAAGTAATTCCTTATCAAAAGGACTGTTAACGATAAATTCTTGATAATTAATGTTAGATGGGAGAGAGGAAAGAAAAGTTTGATATTTATCGTAGGTAATATCTTTGTCACTATCTTTCTTTGTCTTATAGTTCACTTGTTGAATGAAAAATCGTAGAGAAAAGTTATTGCCACAACGGAAAATTCCGTTAGTGTAAACTTCATCCCAAGGTAAAGTATCCTGAGCTGACTTTGGATTTTTCTTGCTTTTACCGTAATTTTCAGTTTGTTGCTTAATGTTAACATTAACAATTTTGTTATTCTTCATATCTATCGAACACTCCTTTACTTTCATAATGTCGAGTAATATTACCCTTCATTATAATTAATAACCAAGCTAAAGCCGATGAACCATTTATCTGAGCAATACTACCTGCACCAAACAGAATTAAAATCAGAAAAACCGGAATTAAAGCTAAGTCAACGGAAGCACCAAGGACAAAGTATAATAGAGCAAAAACACCTAATGATACCAATAGTCCAATAGCCATTATTACTATTTGTCGAATTGACAATCCCATAAACAAAGCTTTTGGCTTAATAATATTTTGCTTTGTCATATTAACTTTACGCATTATTAATCCTCCTTAATCAATTAAATTAGTTAAAGCTTTAGGTGGTTTAGCCATAATTCTACAAATGCCAAATATGATAACAAATCTAGGAATTAATTGTTTCATATTTGTAAAGAATGAATTAGTTGCAACATCTAATGCACTATTTGCCTCTGATAACCATTGACTACCTATTGCATAACAAATAATCATAAAAGTCATATATAAACAAGTTGAAAGAAAAGCTCCGATGAACTTTTTAAAATAGACTTTAGCTTCATCGTTGGCAACGCAAGCAAATGCAAGAGGAGATATTGCCATTAAGCAAGTAAGTTCAAAAGCACGACTTAGAATTTTGATAAACACACTTATAATTGCAAAACCTAATGCAATTATTAAAATTAATTCCGGACCTCTCCAAAATAGTCCTTGAAAAAAACTTATTATAGTACCTATGAAATTCCAACTACTTGCATTAACAGTTTTTGGTTCAAAATTAGATAAATAAACCACTCCATGTGCATTAATTTTTAATAAGTTAAGTAATTGCGAATTCATTGAATTTACTGTACTTACAATAAATCCACAAACAGTAACTGAAAGGTCAACCCATATTTTTGCAATTAATAATGTGCCTAATGCTCTTAATATTCCTCTAGGACTTGTAAATTCAAATTGCAACATCGTGTTAGTCATATTAAGTCCAAATAATATAACAACAAGACAATAGGCAAATGCTTTTGTGATAGGAGCAATAAGATTTGCAATTTTCTTCATTGAGTTAGTACCCCAAGATATACCAAAAAAGTTGCTTCCTTTTCTTGCATTACCATTGCCAAAATCTTTAAGTGTTCGACCTAACTGCTTCCACATATATGTTACAACGCTATACTGACCACTCATAAGTTTTGTTGTATTACTGATAACTTGTGAGGTGTTATTCTCTTTAATTTTTTGATTAGCTTGTTTTAGATTAGTAATAAGCTTGTTAAAATCTGAATTATAAGAACTAATGTTTTTACGAATATTGTTGTAGTCATTGTTGGTTATAATGTCACCGTAGGTGTATTTACCACCTTGATAATCTCTCCAACGAGCCTTACCGTCACTATCAGAACTAAAGCAACTTCTACTAACGGTATCGTATAGATTACGCAAATTCAGGAAAAGTTCGTGCCATTCACCAGATAATTCTGTAGCTTTGTTACTGTTCTTTTTCGTATTTGTATTATTTTTATCTGCGTTAAGGTTATTACACCATTTAGTTACTTGATGAGAATAGCTATTATATCTTTTAATTAATTCGTATGTGTCTGAAAAAATATATGTCCTCTGAGGACTTCTTTGAACATTTTCATGGGTTCTAAAATCTTCTAAAACCTCATCTTCAAAATATTCAATGTTTTGAATTCCACCGGTACTTTCTTTATCAATAGTAACTGCACTTGCCCCACCGGTTGTTATTGTAATCAGCATAATAACTAGCATAAGAAGTGCTATAAGTTTTGTCCGTTTACGATTGGAATTATCCATCGATATGGTTTTTATATTTTTAACTTTATATTTTGTAAGCATATATACAACACCTCCTCACATAGCATAGTACCTAATTAAAGGTACTATGCTATGATTTATTAACTAAAGATAGCCTTCTTGATAGCAATAAGTGAACCACATACAATACCTGCAATTACTGCACCAGCAATACCACCTTTCATCGTTCTAGGGTCTTCTTCATTGTGACCCTTAACAATGGAAAACGCAGCTGAGGCTGCATAGATAGCACAACCTGCGTATAAGATATAAAAAACAATATCAATAATCTTATTCATAGCACCTGTGCTTACACCGGATGGTCTAGTTACGGCTGATGAACTTATAGAAGTAGTAGTAATAAGTGTTGAAACTACTACAGTCATGTTGTAGATTTTTTGCATACGCTTAAGTCTTGCGTTCTTCTTTTCAGCTTTAACTGAAGGGTTATTATTACTTAATCGGTTCATTTTGTTTTCCTCCTTAAATAAAAAAAAGAAGTTATTTCTAACTTCTCTTTAGTGATTGGATTGTGAAATCCTTTTAGATTGATTAAGTTTTTGTGCTTTGTCAAATGCTTTAATTGCTTCTTTTGATAAATCAATTACTGCCGTTACACCTGCAGAGGCAGTAGTTGCACCAGTTTTAGCAACTGATGAACCTGCTTTTGCAGTAACTTTAGTTGCATTAGCACCTGTTTGTACTGAATTACGATATTTGTTAATATCAATTACTTTATCAAAATTCTTAGTTGTAATCTTCTCCATATTAACTGATTGAGGTTGTGTGAACATACCTTTTGTTTTTTCTGTTGGTGTTACAATACCGTCCTTACTAATCTTAACAAAATCGTATTTTTCACATTTCTCAAAATAATTTTGAACCTGCTTAAATTGTTGTGGATTAGAATAACTTAATTTATTAAGGTCAATTTGATTAACATACTGAAAAATTTTAAGGTCATCACCATTACCTTGAAGATTAATTGCAACTGTATTTTGTAATTGATTATTAGTAATATAATTTTTTTGGTCTTTCTCAAATTGCTCAATAAATGATTGAGAATTAATATGTTCCTTGCCTTTGTCAGTTAATGTATAAGAGGCATTTTCGTAAGATAAGTAACCATCTTCAACAGCCTTGTTAAAAGAAGTAGTAACATTGTCTTTAAGTTTATAATCAGAAATATTACTTATTTCTTCATAACTAATTGAACCGTTAGTATCACAGAAAGCAATATCGGTATGTTGACCGGTAAAGTTATAGTTATGTTGTTGTTCTACTGCCTTATTTGGTTGTACAACTTGTTGTTGCCTATGTTTGTCCAAAAACATTTGAATACTTCTTATAGAATTAAGAACTTGAGTAAGACCATTCTTAATTGGTCTTGCAACATTAAATTGTTGAGCAGTATCTTCAATACTATTCAATATCATCACCTCCTTACTGTCAGTTCAATATATTAATATTAATGCTTAACATACGGAGCTGAATAATCGTATTCAGATTCATCGACTTCATTATCATCAAAATCCGGTACCGGCTTAATATCATAGTCCATATTCATCACCTCCTTACATAAATTCCTCAATGTCATCGAGAACACCGGAAGTTTCATCATAAATTGATGGGTCAATATCATCTTCGTTAGCATAATCAGGAACTGGGTTATATTCTTGATTATCAGCTTCTTGTGAATATTCAATATATTCATCATCAGATACATCATCATTAACTGGTGGTGGGCAATTATTAACTTCTTCAAATTGTCTTGCTAATCTATCTTGATTTTCTTTATTCTCAATCTCTTTCTGTTTATCGTATTGTTCTTTTGATAGCTTATCGTTATCCTCATGTTTGCTATACATCTTTTCATAATTAATAAGTCTTTGCTCCCATATTGGTGCAAATTCTTTATCAATATAAGTATTGTTCTTAACATACTCTTTGTACTTAGAACCACATTCAGCAAACAATGGGTGGTTAATAGTATCAAATTTCATAGTGATTAGTGGTCTTTCATAACCTAAAAAACAAATTACTTTACCTCCATAAGGGATACTTTCACCTTTAGGCTTAATAACTTCTTTGATTTCATCAGGATACAGTAGTGGACGCTCACCATAACCTTCAGTATCTTGTCCACCTCCACCCATTTGGCTACCACTACCACGATTAAATGATTTACTATCATTTCTGACCGTAATTTTTCCTAGCTTATCAGATACATACTGTAATGTATCATTGTCGATAGTACCTAATAAAGTAAAGATATTACAGTTACCAATAATACTTTCATATGTCTTTTCATAAATTGCTTTTAACTGTGATAAACCCTGAAGAACAATACAAATTCTTAAGTTGTAGGAACGAGCAACTGCTAGTGTATTTTCAAACGCAGGTATTTCACCTATATTAGCAAATTCGTCCATTTCACAACTAACAAGCAATGGCATACAACCGTCATATTTTAAGTCTGCTACTTTTCGTAATCGCTCAAAAAATTGTGAATAAAAAATATTACAAACAACTTTATATGTGTTACGAGCCGACGGAATGATAAGGAAAATTGCAGTTTTTTCAACACCTACACTATCGAAGTCCATTTCATCAGTTGAAGTTATTGCATCAAGGTCTGTAGTTGCAAACAAACTAAGTCTTGTAGATAATACTTCGTTGATTGAAGATTGTGTTTCCTGAGCGTTACCTTGCATACCACCCCAGTTTGTACTAGCAATATCATATGGATGTTTTGTTGCGTGTTCATTAAGGCAACGAGCAAGTTCACAACTCATATCAATAGCACCATTCTTATATCTAATACTATTAACAAGTCTTACTACTCTACCAAAAGTTTTGATTTCGTTTTCAGACTTATAAAGATACATCATAAGTGCTATTAATAACTTTTGTGCTGCACCGGAGAAGAAGTCCTCTTTTTCACCTTCACCTGCAGTATTTTTCATAAAAAGTGATGCAATATCTACAACATCCTGTTCTGATGTGATATAAGAAAATGGATTATAAGAATTAGAATAGTTAAGGTTAACTAAATTAAGAACCTTAACTTTGTAACCATTCTTTTTTAACACTTTGGCACAATCTCGATACAATTCACCTTTAGGGTCGGTAACGATATATGAACCGTTCATTTGCAAAATATCAGGTTTAATCTTTCTGAATGATTTACCTGCACCAGAACCACCAATAACAAGTTCATTTAAGTTGTTTAAAACTTTTGATGAAGTTGAAACGTAGAAATCTTTGCCGAGAGGTATCTTATTATTTGTTTTTTGTGCTTCCTTTTGAATAAATTTCATTCTGCTAGTACTCATCCAATCAGCAGAACCATGTTCCATACCTTTGAAATTGTTTTTTGTGTCCATAGATAAGGCCCAAAAAACAAGCAGAAATAACACATAAACATACCAAATATTCAAGTTTAGTTTTAATATTTGGATAACGACAGAACTTGAAAAGGATAAAGTAAAATTAAAATCAATAATGTGAGTACATATATCCACTATGGTATCGATACTAAATTCAGACACTTTGTGATATTGTGAATAATCTAAATAACCATAGATTATAAAAGAAATAAACAAAAAGACTAAAACGAAAAGTATAGAATAACCAATCAACTTAGTCTTTATTGAGGTTTCTTTACGCATTATATTTTTTGCCAATAAACCACTTCCTTAAAAGAAAAGGGTGGACAAATTGTCCACCCTTAATGATATGTCGTTATCTTGTAATGCTATTATTAACTGCATTAGCTTTTTGTATAATGTCATTGATTTTTGCTACATCTTTAGCATTAAACTTAATTGCAATGTTACCGTTATTAAGTTCTTTAGTCTTGATACGAAGATTTGAATTTTCTTTCAAAGCTTTCATTTCATTTGGAGTGCATTCTAAGTACTTGTACTCAGTATTGTATTCATTAATTGCAACATTTCGAAGTTCCTGAAATGCAGACTTATCAGTTGGAATAACAATACCATGATAATCACCTTTACTATCTTTGTAACTAGGTAAAGATAATTGAGGCTCACCATTTGCATTAGCGTACAACTTAGCATTGTGAATTACCATATCACCAACCACTAAGTCCATTCTACCAAGTACATTACTTTGAGTTTCTGCAGTATTGTATTTAACACAATTTTGTGCAGATACACTGACACCTTGACGATTAGTTGAAAACTGTTCTTCAAGGTTTGTATAAGACTTTTGGTTCTTATTGAAGCAATCAAGAACAAGTCTATTAAGTTCATTTCTTGTGTTAGCTGATAACGGATGACAAACATCAATGTATGTTCCATTTTGTGTTCTTCTCTGTGGCATTCTTACATATAAATTTCCATCCATTTGATTTTGTCTAATGGAAATGGAATTAACAGTAAATGTCTTGTCAAATGTGGCAGTTGCAAAACCTACAATGCCATTGCTTCGAGGCTCATTAAGTCTTGTTACGGTAAGATTAGTAATCATAATCTTTCTTTCCTTTCATTTGTGTAATTTTGTAACAGTTCTTTGTTCAAGTTTGTTTTGAACACGAGTAAGTTCTTCTTGAGATTGATAACGATAAATGTATTTATCATCATCAACTCTGCGACAGTTTTGAGCAACTGATGGGTCATTTTTTACCCTCTCATAATCAGCTTTATCAAGTTCAAAATACTGATAAGAACTTATTGTCGGTGTTGCATCAAAACAGTCCGGTATTCCGTCACCATCAGAATCACGAATACGAGCTTGTTGATAGGCTTTTTCAAGTCTTAATCTTTTTTGCTCATCCATAAGCTTGTTGTCGTTGTATAACATTTTTACACCTCCTAAAATATATAAAAAGGACCATTATATAAAAATAATAGCCCTTTATTTATGGATATTCTTTTGTGGTTGAATTAAGGAATTAACTTTATCTTTATCAGAGGTCCTAAACTTGAAAATGTAAGAATTATCTTTATTTACATAATTGTCAAAACCATTCTGAACAAGTGTGTCCTTCTGTTCCTCATTAACTTCTTTGTAATAATTAGTATCAAAGAAATTACTTATTTCCTTAAAACCAAATCTATCACAGTAATAAGCAACATCATAATTATCGTCAATGATAAATACATCACTGACAGATAATGAATGACCAGTAAAATCATTTGGTATATCAAGATTGAATTTCAGAAAAATATCCTCTGCAGAAAAGTCATCATCAACATTACAACTGTAAACCTTGTTATACTGCGATATATCAATATCTATACCCTTATCTTGTAGATAGGATAAAGGCATAAAAATACCTATAAATGTATCCTTAGCCTGATAAATATCAACTTTCAATTTACATCACCACCTTCCTATATACACATTTTTTGACTAGGACTAGATAAAATATTTTCAATTTTATCTTTGTCACTTATATCAACCTTGAAGATATAACTATCTTCTTTCTGCACATAGTTATCAAAACCATTAGCAATAAGATTGTCTTTATCTTCTTCAGTAAATACTTCCTTGTAATAATGAGTTTCCTCTTTTTCTCTGTTGGTATCGTCAAGATTAAGCATAGAGTTAAGTTCATAAAGCCTTGCTTTCTTTGTCTTTAATTCTTCCTCTTGAGCAAAAGGCTTTTTGACTTCTTCTTTAGCATTTTCCAATTGTTTTTTTACATTATCCAATTTGGCAACATTACTGTCTAGTAACTTAGTGAGATTATTAAGACAGTTATCTAATCTTGTAATGTTACCAAAAGTATCACTACCTAATTCAAGATGATGTGATAAATTGTTTTTTAGTTTTAGATAAGGTTGCCTTTCCCAAATATCATAAACACAAAGCACATCAAAACCTCGATATTCACCAATTTTAGTTGGCTTAGGTGATTTAATTTTTTTAGTGACTTCAAGAAGTTGTGTTCCTGCTTCTTTCTTATCACTATACATTTGACCGTTAAGTACCAATCCGGTAAACTTATCAGACTTGTTGCTATTAGCTATCTTAATATCAGCTTTTAGTCCTTCAATGACAGTTTCTGTTTCAAGAATTTTCTGAGGATAATATTTAATGATTTTATCCTCTAACTCATACTTGACAGAGTTAAAACTAGACTTTAATAATTCTAGTTTTTGTACTTGAATATCAAGGTCCATTTTTTCCTTGATATAAGGGTTACCGGTAGCCAACATCTTAATTTCTGCATAGGATAAAGCAGTTTCATCAATATCTTCAGCAATTCTCGCCGGTGATTTTGAAGTCATAATTTGACTTGCAAATTTTTGTTTTCCTTCTACAAGCTGATAAAGATAAGTGTCAAAAGTTTTTTCGGTTACATAACGATAAATTTCAACTTCTTCATTAGTATTACCTTGTCTTACTGTTCGTCCTAACCTTTGCTCTAGGTCTGATGGACGCCAAGGGCAATCCAAATCATGGGAAGCAATAATTTTGTCTTGAACATTAGTACCTGCACCCATTTTTTGAGTTGAGCCAAATAATACTCTAACATCACCGTTTCTAACTTTTTCAAAAAGTTCGGCTTTTTGATTTTCAGTTTTGGCGTCGTGGATAAATGCGATTTCTTCCTCCGGAACACCTTTATCAATCAACTTATTTTTTATGTCATCATAAACATTGAATTTATCTTTACTAGGAGTGGATAAATCGCAAAAAATAAGCTGAGTTGTTTTCTTAGGTACGCCATCTTGCCATATCTTAAATACATTATTGGCACAAACATTAACCTTAGACTCTGGAAAATCATCAAGAGTATCATCAATAAGCCTTTGGTCAAGAGCAAGTTTTCGTCCATCATTAGTAATCTTAAGCATATTATCAACTGTAGGGTCAACTTCGTTATTTCTAACTTTGTCAGCTCTCTCTGATAATGCTTCAACCATTCTAATTTGCATTTCCGAAGGTTTAACAACAACATTATGATAGTTTGCTTTAGGAACTGGCAATTTAAGCATATCAGCAGTCTGAATATCTGCAACTTCTTTGAACATAGTCATTAATTCTGGTAGGTTATAAAACTTTGCAAATCTTGTTTTGGCTCTATAGCCACTACCTTCGGGGTCGAGTTTGTCAAGATACTTTTTGTGGATTTTCTAAATTAAACGATTTGTCCGTAAAAAAGCCACCCAAAACCTCGTGCTTGCAGATGTCCTGAAACACCGTATTCAAAGGCTTTTTGGCACTTTCGGACTGCTTTACATTTACGATGAATGTTGTCTTTCCAATTCGCTGTGAATAAGAATATTTCTGTTCTTTCATATAGTCAGTTCCTCTCTTTCATAAAATTTGATTGCTGGGCATTCACATTAGAGCACCCAGTAACCGCAGATTTTCAATATATCAAGAAGTCATTAAGTCGTGAGTATAATGGAAATGGTTATCTTTCCATACCACGCTTGTTTCTTCGAGCCTTGATACGCTCCTGTCGTTCTTTTTCCCTTGCTTCTTTTTCGGCTCGTTCCTGTGCTTCCTTAAAAGAAAAAAGTTGCTTCACTTTTTCGGTAAAAAGTTTAGCAACTTCGGGGAAATGCTCCAACGCTTGAAGAAAAGGTCTGCACTTTTCTTTCAGTTCGTTGTATTTAGTTTTCATTCTTTCGAGTGCGTTTGCACAGTCAAAATATTTCTGTCGGTAATAGTTGGCACTCTGCTCTAATTCGCTAATTTCCGCACGACTTGTAATGCCCTCTTTGGCAAGGGCAGTAAGCTCAGAATAATCCTCTTTGGAGATTGCCATTTTACCTGTGATTGTTTTCTGCCCCATACGGTCAATCTCGTTATAGGTTTTAGAAACATTACGGGCAGGCTCATATTTTATCTGTTCACGCTGAATGCGCTTCTGCAACTTCTCCAAGCGTTCCTTGTCCTGCTTGATTTGATATTGCAGGGAAGTCAGGTGTTCTGCTGTACTTCCGTATTCGCCACGCTGAAAGCCTTTGAAGCCTTGCTCCGTCATATGGTTAAACAATTCATCTTGCAGAATACTGTATGAAGCTCGGAACATCGGTTTTCCGTTCTTTCTGAGAAGCGGATTGCCTTTTTCGTCGGTCAGCGGAATATCCGATTTCCATTTCTTTGAATGGCTGATTTGATGAACAACTTCCTTAACCGTTCCTCGCAGTTTTTCATCTTTGCAACGCTTGCTCCATAGGATTTCTTTTTCGACCACAGGCAACACCATAGCGTGCAGATGATAATGGTAAACCTCTTTTCCGAGTTCCTCAGTAGCAGCCACATTGATTTCGTCAGCGTGCATTACAGCCGATATGATATTGTCAGCGCCGAATTTTTCTTCAATGAAATGGAACGCTTCTTCATAAAACTGCTTTGCGTATTCGTAGCCACCGTTACGCTCAAAGTACATTGTGTTCACATCAATCACAATCTCGTTAAAGAGTGTAGCATCTTTTCTCAACCCACGGAGCGACACCAGCCCGTCGGTTTCCATCTGCTTTAATTGTTCCATATAGGTCGGGGCAAAAGGCTTTTTGAAATGCACATTATAGGGTATGCGTTCCTCAATCACATTCATATTTTCATAGGTTTCATTCTTGCGTTCGTTGTGCCTTTCTGCCTTGCTCACATCAGAAGCGGTGTACTTTTTAACCCTTGCACAACTCATATCCGCCTTGTTGTTTTTCGCCATTTTTGCTCTCCTTTCTCGGCAGGGCGAAGCCATTACACAACATTCTTTGAATGTGTGTAACCCACTATGACACTTTCAGACTTCGTCTGCAAAGATGTCGTGGGCAAGGGTGTTCCCCCTTGACCTCCTTTGATACCTCAATCATAAAAACAGACTGTCCCATCAGCAGACAGCCTGCATTTATTCTCTCGGTATATCGCCCATCGGCAAAGACCAGTACCACAGAAAACCTTTCTTTCGGGAGATAACTCCTGCGTTCTTCTTTGCCTTTTTAATGGTCGATTTCCTGAACCCTGCGGCTTCAAGTTTTTCTTCACAATCCGAAGAAAGCATTTCTCCGTCTTTCAGCATTTCAATCAGAAATGCTTTCGCCTTGACTTCCTTATCGTTGGGTCTGCCGATTTTCGGGGCGAGGGATTGGAACGCTTCTTCCGCTGTCATTTCCATTTCGGAAATAAAGTCCACACCTTTCTCAGATACTTCAAACAGAATGGCAGAGCCTGTCGGGGCAAGGTTGGATTTTACCTGCACCAAATATCTTTCCGTAGGTGCTTCTTTGTTCGGTGTGCGTGTGATTGCAAGAATACTTCTTGCAGCACCCGCAATGTCAATCGAACCGTTAGTACGGTAAAGGGGATTGGTATCTCTCATCTTGTTCATATGAGCGATAATCACAATCGCACAGCCTGTATCTTTCGCAACCGCTATCAGATGATTAAACTCGGCTCGTGTTTCGTTGGCATTGTTCATCGAACAACTTTCTCCGATATAGGAACTCATCGGGTCAAGAATTAAAAGTTTTGCGTGGTACATCTCAATCGCTTCACGAATACGGTTATCCCCAAAGGACAAAGATTTTTCATCTTCCTTGATGAAGATGAGGTTTTCTCCGTTCCCACCAGCCGAATTGAAACGAGGGACTACCGTATCATCGGCGTCATCTTCCGTTGTCTGATAGATGATAGTCATAGGCTCGTTTTCTTCCGTTTCGGTGAAGGGCAGAGGTTCGCCCTTTGAGAGCAGGGCGGCAATGGAAAGCATTAGCTTGCTTTTTCCATCGCCAGGATCGCCCTGCAACAGCGTAACCTTGCCAAACGGAATATACGGATACCACAGCCATTTCACTTCTTTCGGCTCGATTTCGCTTGCCTTGACAACTTCAAGAGGTACGCTGACAGTCATTTCATTTTCAATCATTTTTCTTTGTTCTCCTTTTCGATAAATATTTCGGGCAAAGCACCACGACACAGCGGGAACTCTGCTTACAGTCATTCCTGCATTTTCTGCAAAGTTCGTTGTAGGTAATGCGATTTCTTTCATTCAGAAACAATGCCCACTCTTGTTTCCGTTTCTTGCTCATTCTCGGCATAGCAATCAATCCTCCTTTCCTGCCGAAAACATAAAAACCACAGGGAAGATACATTCAGCCTTGTTTGTGTCATTTCCCGGGGCGAAAAACAGGGTAAATATCCCTTTCTAAGCCTTTGAAAAAATCACACAAGGTATTTGTACTAACCTGTGGTTATGTATTGAATTGTGGGTTTTGGGTAACAAAAAACACCGTATTGCTACGATGTTTTTTGTTGTTCATATTCTATTTTGATACTGATAAACTGGAATTTATAGTCCTCTCAAAACCAATTTGCTTTTTCTTCTCGAAATACGGGAATATCACTATCTCGATATGGATTGTAATTATGAAGATTGCAACCAAACTCTTTTAATGATTTTATTTTGTTATCCTGTGTCCATACAATTAAAGATATTCCGTCAAATTCTTCAACATTTCCATTATTCATTTTGTTTTTAAAATACCACTCCACGATTGTTTGATTGCCTTGATGAAAAAATTGCTTAATCTCCCAGACAAGAACACTTCCACGTGTATTCCATTCGTCAAACCAGTGCTTTACCGTTTTGCGGTTTTCATATTTAGGACCCCAACTCTCAGTATATACAACATCATCTGTAAAAATATTGTCAATTCCTAAATCTGCTTTCTTAATCCACATATCAAACCATAATCGGATAATTTTTTCTCTCTCGTTCATAAAGCACCTCCACAACTTCCGATTTGTCGCTCACAAGCAAAAGCATTATACCACATCTTTACGAATTTTTCTACCACTTCGACTATACTCACAACTTAATGACTTCTTGAATACTTGCCGAAAAAGAAAAACTGCCATCGACTGACAGCAGTTTTCTTTCGGTTGGTACTCCGTTAGGAATACACAATGTCATTCAATACAATCTCGTCTGCACAGGCTCGAATGTTATTCATCTTTCCAACCCAGCGGAGCATATCCCTTGCTTTCAGTTCTTCTGTTACACCTTGCTTTCTTGCCATTTCCTTTATCAGATACTCTGCCATATCACGAGCCGACGTATCAATTTCAGCAAGGTGTTCATATAACTTTCCGCTTGTCAGCAGAGTGTAATATAAAACTCGCTTGTGTTCTCTCAAATAGCGTTTCCTTAACCGCCCGTATTTTGAAAGGGGAGAACTTTCCTCTACTATCAGGCAGGGATAATAGTAATCTCCGATGAGTTCGTATCGGATACCTGTTCTTTCGTCTGTAATAAATCTTTGCATAGTTCTTTCTCCTTTTGCTTCTTGTAGTAAAACTCCAAGGTTTTCTTATTGTGGTTTACCTTTTTACATTCCGCTGAACAGAATTTCTGCTGACTGTGTGTAGGCCAGTAGGTACTGCCACACACAGCACATACACGCTGACGATAATAATGATTGCCTTTTTCCGCTTCTCTGTCGGCTTTCGTCTTATCCTGCCTTGCCTGATAGCAACAATCCTTTGAGCAGAAAATCTGTCGGTTGCTTGTAGGGATAAATTCTTTCTGACAATGCGGACACACTTTTGTTTTGACGATTTCGCCACCGTTTTCAGCAAGTTTTTTCGCCTTTTGCTTCTCTCGATAAGCTTTTTCACGCTGACACTGTTTCTCCAATCGCTTCTTTTCTGCTTGTTCTTCTTGCTCTTTTATCTCAGCAAGTTCTTCCTCGGTGTAGGCAATATCGACTTGTCCGACATAATTGAAATAAATGTCAACCTTTTGCGTTCTTGCTTTACCTACACCTTCGGATTCATACACCACAATCTTGTCAATGAGTTCGGTAAACATCAAATCGGAAACTTCCGTAGGATTTTTATACTTGCGTATCAGCGAAACAAAATGCTGAATATCCATAGTGCTGTCTTTTTCTTCGGAAAGTTCCTTTTTCATCGTTTCCATTTTCGCTTCCAATTCAGCCTGTTCATCGTCATACTGTTTCATCAGTTGCTTGTATTGTCTTTCGGGTAGCAATCCCGATATAAGATTTTCATACAAGCCACGAATGAGCGTAGAGAGTTCGTCATAGCGTTTCTGACAGCGTTTCAACTCCGATTGATTGTGCTTCGGCTTTTCCTCCTGCTTGTCTTTCCAAAGGGATTGCAGTTCCAAAGCAAAGGCTTTTTCGTCATTCAGAACGAATTTTGAAAAGCGTTTAACTGCCGATAATATCAAGGCTTCAACATTATCAGCACTAATCGTATGGGAAGTACAGAAATTAACCCTGCTTGCATACCCGCCGCAACGGTAAGAATACTGAACAGAACCGTCTTTTTTGCTGTAATGCGTTTGCAAAGTCATTCTCCTGCCACAGTCGGCACAATATAGATAACCGCTCAATCGGTTGCTGTGCGTTCCTCTTGCCGCAGCTCTGTTCGCTCGTTTCTTTCGCTTCTGAACGCTGTCCCAAAGTTCCTGCGATATGATAGGCTCGTGGGTGTTATAAAACACATACTGCTCATCTTCATCGGTAGTCTTTCTCTTATGCAGTTTGAAATTGGTGCTGACCGACTTTCTCAAAACAGTATGCCCAAGATATTCCTGTCTGCTTAAAATCGTTCTAATGGCAGATATGCCCCAAATATAAGGGTCTGCAAACTTAATCCCGTTGTACTGTTCTGGGTGATATTCCTTTGCATATGCGGCAGGAATTAAAACCTTTTCTTCGGTCAGTATTTCCGCTATGGCTCGTGGACTTTTGCCCTCATTGGCAAGCAGAAAGATACGCTTTACCACCTCAGAAGCCACAGGGTCAACAACAAGCGTCTGCTTATCGCTCGGCAATCGGTTATATCCATAAGGGATTGAACCGCTACAACGCTTTCCGTCTTTCATTCGTGCGTCAAACACAGCCTTGATTTTATTGCTCGTGTCTTTGGCATAAAATTCGTTCATAATATTCAAAAACGGAGCAAAATCATTATCCGAAGCATTGTTGCTGTCAATGCTGTTATTGATTGCAAGAAAACGGACATCTTTCTGCGGAAACAGAATTTCCGTATAAAATCCGACTTGCAGATAGTTTCGCCCTAATCGGCTCATATCCTTAACAATCAATGTTCCGACATTGCCTGCTTCAACTTCTTTTATCAACGCTTGAAAGCCGGGGCGATTGAAATTCACACCCGAAAAACCATCGTCAGTAAAATGGCGGATATTCTCAAAGCCATTCCTACGGGCATAATCTTCAAGATATTTTTTCTGATTGGTAATAGAATTACTCTCGCCATTCAAATCATCATCTCTTGATAATCTCTCGTAAAGTGCCGTAATCTTTGAAGCCCTTGACATTCTCTTAACCTCCTTCCTTATGTATTTTCAATTTAGGACAGTTAATTTTATCGTCCTATTAAAGTATAGCCCTCAGGATTAAGTTCGATTGCAGTTACAGTTTCTCCAAATGTACTTGCCCATTCGTCAAAATGCAGTAAATGATTTTCTGCAAGAGTGTTATATTGCAAATATCTTTGTATCGTATAAAGCTCAACCATACTATTTGAGATAGGAGTTCCAGTTGCAAAAATGATACCTTTACCACCGGTGACTTCGTCCATGTAACGACACTTCATAAACATATCACTTGATTTCTGAGCCTCAGTTTGAGCAATACCACCTACATTACGCATTTTTGTGTATAAAAATAGATTTTTATAATAATGACTTTCATCGACAAAAAGTCTATCAACACCAAGTTCCTCAAAAGTAATAACATCATCTTTACGGCTTTGGTCATTTAACTTTTTTAGTTTGTTTTCAATACCTTTTTTAGTTCTTTCTAAAGCCTTGACGGTAATATTATCACCAATTTTGCTTTTAGCTTCCTGAATGCCAACTAACACATCATTAAGTTGTTCTTCAAGGATACTTCTTTGTCTTTCAATACTGACAGGTATCTTCTCGAATTGACTATGACCAATAATAATTGCGTCATAGTCACCGGTAGCAATACGGCTACAAAATCTTTTTCTATTCTTAGTTTGAAAATCTTTTTTAGTAGCTACAAGGATATTAGCTGAAGGGTAAAGTTGTAAGTATTCCTTAGCCCATTGTTCTGTTAGGTGATTTGGAACTACAAACATTGATTTTGTACATAAGCCTAATCGTTTGCTTTCTTGCGATGCAGCCACCATCTCAAATGTCTTACCTGCACCTACAGTATGAGCTAATAGTGTATTACCACCGTAGAGAATTCTTGCTACTGCGTTAATCTGATGTTCCTTAAGAGTAATATCAGGGTTCATACCAACAAAGTTGATATGACTACCATCATATTCTCTTGTTCTGTTGGAATTGAATCTTTTATTGTAGATTTCACATAAATCATTTCTTCTAGTAGGGTCTTTAAAAATCCAATCAACAAATTTCTGTTTAATTGTTTCTTGTTTAGACTGAGCAATAGTTGTTTCTTTCTTATTAAGTATTGCTTTCTTCTTACCATCCGGCAATTCCTCATAATCAAAAATACGAACATCTTTAAGATTAAGAGTATCTTCAATAATCTTATAGGCATTAACTCTTGAAGTACCATAAGTTTTATATGCCTTGACATTACTTCTATCAGAGGACTTACCTTGTATGTTCCACTCACCAGTTACAGATATGTAATTTACTTTAATTATGCCTTTAGCATAAAAAGGAGTTTCCATAAGTTCATGGACGAATTGTTCAACATACTTAGGTGGTATCCAAGTAGAACCTAATCTAACAGAAATTTCACTTGCTGATAGTTCTTTCGGTTGAACATCTTTAAGTGCCATAACATTAATATTGTACTCAGGATTGCTTTCAGCGAGTTTAGTTGCAACTGCAAGTTTTTCTCTAACATTACCGGACAAGTATTCATCAGCATTAATATATTTGTCTGCACCATTATTTTCATCATATAATGGATTAAGAAAAATAACACCTCTTAGGTCATCATAAATTTCTTCTTCTGTTTTGCCAACAAGCTCCTGCATATATTCCATATCAATAGTAGCTTTCTCGCTTATTGATACAGTTAAAGCTTCAACTGAGGTATCAACAGAAGTTACCGGTTTATGAGGACGAATAGTTCGCTTCGTAAAAATGTCAGCTTTATGGACTACATTGTTTTTATCAATGTTTTCGAGGGAGGATAATAAATAATATGAGCTATCTTTCTCAAAAGCTAATCTATTAGCCCTTGAGGTAATTGCACCATAATCTTTAGTAAAGTTATCATAAAGAACATTAAGTTTGTTTTGCTGATACTTAATTTCACCATCAGAATAATCTTCTGATTCATACTCTATAAGAGTTCGTAAGCAATCTCTAATTTCAACAAGACCTTTAACTCTCTTAGTTGGTACTTCACCTAATTGTTGCAAAGTCATAAGAGAATTTTCTCGATAATAGATTTTGTCATCAATGATGGCATATGAAAAATTCTTAACATCAGCAGTTGCAGGTATTACTTCTTCTGTATCATCATTACTATCTATATCAATAACATTATCATCAAATGTAATTCCACTAACATTAATATTGTTAATAGCATTATTGAGTAATTCTTCAAATTGTTCCTTATCATCTAATACGCATTCAGAAGTTAAACCAAATCTACCACTAACATTCTTCATTTCACCAATAATCATATTAGGATTTTCAATAAAGTAATTATTAAGTGGAATACCGTCTTCAGAAGTAGTAACATTAACCCAACTAGGCTCAATATGTGTAACATTACTTCTCTTTTTGAAGAACAATATATCAGAAGTAACTTCTGTTCCTGCAAGAGAACTGAAAGTATGATTTGGCAGTCTAATTGCACCTAATAAATCGGCTCTTTGACTCATATACCTTCTAAAGCTAGAATTTTTCTTATCCATAGTACCCTTAGAAGTGATAAAAGCCATAACACCATTAGGTCTTAATTTATCAAGTGACTTGGCAAAAAAGTAATCGTGAATAAGAAAATTATACTTATCGTACTTTTTGTCAACAACTTTAAAATCACCAAAAGGAACATTACCGATAGTTACATCAAAGAAGTTATTAGGTAAATCAGTATCTTCATAAGGTGAATTAATAATATTAGCTTTTTGATAAAGTTGTTTTGCAATAGATGAAGAAATAGTATCTAATTCAACACCGTAAACATTGCTATTACTCATTTCTGTAGGTAACATACCAATGAAGTTACCAACACCACAAGAAGGTTCAAGAATGTTACCATTTTTGAACCCCATTCTGTCAAGAACTTTATAAATAGCTTTAGTTACTGTAGTTGGTGTATAAAAAGCACTTAATGTACTTTCCCTAGCTGATGAATACTCATCAGGAGATAGGAGAGAGGACAACTCATTATACTCATTAATCCAACTTGAATTGTTCTTGTCGAAAACTTCAGATAAACCACCCCAACCAACATACTTACCAAGTGTTTCTTGTTCTTCCGGTGTAGCTAATCTATTTTCTTTTTCAAGTTCTTTAAGCTTCTTAATAGCATTAATGTTATTAAGATATTTTTCTTTTTTACCGGTTGGAATACTAACTGTATTATAATCAAAGTTATATTTTTCAGAAGTAACAACGGTGGTTTTAATATCCGAAACAATTTCTGCTTTTTCTTTTGTTGGTTCAACGGTGGACAAATTGTCCACGCTTTCACTTTCAACAACTTCATCTTCTGACTTTTTAACTTGCTTTAGAAAATCATTACTAGTAGACAATGCAAGTTTATCTTCAAAATCATTTTTTGAAAATGATTGAACCATCAAAGGATAATTAACATCGGCAATAACAACATTATCACCATCAACAGAACGAACAACAAAGTCCATACTATTAATATGAACAATGTCACCTTGCTTATATGAATATTCATATTCAGCTGAATTATTTTCTAAATCAATATTGATATTATTATCTTTGAGCATTTCAGCTTCAAAGTGATTAATATCTTCCTCAGTAATCCATTGAGGCTTTTTATCTGAAGGAAATGAGTTGTATAATTTACGCATTTCCTTAATTTGTTCTTCTACTGAACCTGCCCATAACAAGTCAGGATTGCGATGACCATCAAGATAATACCTGCAGTCTGAACGAAGTCTATCAAGTAACTGATAATCAAATGAATAATCTTTATTTTTAATATTATTATTTGTGTTTTCAGTTTCTATCTTATCAGCTAAAGTTTTCTCAACATATTTATCCATCTCATTAGGAGATAAATACTTATCTGTTAAGATAAGTTCAGAAACTCTTTTTTCTACTTCGTTCCACTTTAAAGTTACACTAATTCTGTTTCCGTCATTCGGCTCGTAGTCGATATGAATACCTCTAGAATCAAAGTCAAGATAAGAAGAATAAGTTGAAGTAACAGCAAATGGATAAACACCACCACTACCATACTCGTCCTTTAAAAAATCTGCATTTTCTTTTTTTGATAATGATTTTTGAAATTGCTCATAAATTCTAAATTTAGAATTTTCAATACTACCTCCATACTGAATTATAGAAGTAATAACTTCTTCAGGAATAGAATTATCATTGTGAGTAAAAGAAAAAGCAGAAGAATTTATTTGTTCTTCTGCTTCTTGCTCTATACTATTAATTTGTTCATCATATTCAATTAAAGGCTTAATTGTTTCAGTTAACTGTAAACTATTTCCCTCACCACTACTTCCTCGGCTCTGCTCTTGATGTTGTTCATCAATTGAACCCACTTCATTGGGTCTTTCATTTTCAGTTCCTCGGTCACTTGTTCCTCTTTCGCCATCTGTTTGACTAAGAGTTCCACTCTCTGACTTGCTCGGTCCTGAATTTTCTGTAGATGTTCGTTCAACTTGTCCGTTGTCAATAACTCTGTGTAAGTTATCTTCTTCTTTTCCTTCAGAAACCAAAATCTCATCTCTGCGTACTTTCCGTGTACCGGTTTCATTTCCGATACTAGGTTCGGTACTAGATAATCCCCTAGCTGAATGTAAGTTAGTCCGTTGTTCTTGTCCTTCACTGTTGTCATATGATTTCCTCCTATTATCCAATAAAACAAGTTTAGATATATCTGATAGTATTCCAGAACTAACATCAGTAACAATATTACCTATGATATTAATTTCTTTGTGACTACAATTAGATATAAATTCAAAATCAGAATCATAAAAATCATTCTTGTTGATACCAAGTCTTTCGGCAATTAATAATGATGATGAATTATTAACTACTTCTTTAAGTGGAGATAATAAATTATCTTTAGTATAACTTTTAAATTCATTATCATTATTATCCAAATAATCGTTAATTACATCAGATGATAAACTATTTACTGCATTTTGAATTGTAACAGTAATATCATCATTATAATCAAAATTACTACGAAAATAATCAGTAACAATATGGTAATTGTCATTATTGATTTCCCAAATAGGAACATCAACTGAATGATTAGTTGGTAAAGTATCTGAAATATCAAAATAATACTTCAAGGAATGACGTAAAGGTATATTATTAAAAACTGCAATACCTTTAACACCTTTCGTAACAACCCTGCCAAAAATCTTATTCCATTGTTTAAGTTCAAGAACGGCTTTTGCATTAGGTTTTTGAGCATACAATAAAACTTTATCATCAAAAGATAATTTATAATTGTATGCTACAGACTTTATAAATTTTTGCCACTCTTGAGGACTAGTTTTAATCTTGTCAATCGTTCTCCTGTAAAGAACCGTTACAGCATCATATTTACTGTTATTCATTTTACTACTCCTTACAATAAGTTTAGCACTTTAAAGTATTAAAGTCAAGCCAACTTTATAACTTTAAATTGTTTTTTCTCTGTTGGTTGGGCTATTTGTTTTCCTATCTCCTCCTAACACTTTATTAACTTTTTGTTTATCACTTTCGAGATAAACAATATTGTATTTGCCGTCCTTCTGAAGAAAAACTGCAAAATTAATGTCAGTATCTTTCAATTTTTTATACTGACTATTAACAACAATTTTATAACAAACCTTTTGATTTGTATCTTTTGCTATTTGTTTAAGTTGTTTATTTAATTTAACATTCTTAATATAAAAACTATCTTTATTTTGTTCACTACGATTAGGAAACAAAATTGAAAGAATTTGATGTTTATTTTTAGAGTCAAACGAAATAAGATACTTTTTATCTTTATGTCTAAATCTATAACTAAATTCAATATTTTTATATTGATTTAAATTATCAAATAATTCTTTAGGAATAACTAAATATTCTGTTTTACCTTTGTCCTTAGCTATATGATATTTAACTTTACGATTATTAATTTGATTACTTTGAGTTTGTAATGTTTCACAAGGTACATTAAGAATTTTAGAAATTCTTTCAACATCAAATTCTTTAACAGTTATTAATGCAGTACCGGAAGTTAAATCTACTTTTGATGTAAATAAAATATTGTTATCAAGTAATTTAGCTAATTGCCAACTATACATTTTAAGCTGAACTGTATTACCTGCAGAATTAATTAAGGTATTATAATTAACATTCCTAACAAATTGCTTTTTGTTTTGAATATCACAATAGCTTTTAACTTTATATGTGCATGGATCTTCTCTGCGAGAATATCTTGCACATTGTTTTTGTTTTAAACTCATAAACATATAACAGATAAGTCTAATAGTAAAATCTAAAGGACTTTTAGCAAAAAGCACTTTGCTGAAATTATTTTCGTAAGAATAGGGAAAAGTATTTTTTCTTTTTATTCTTTCCTGCCTTCGCCATTCACTAACTGCAAACTTGTTAAGTTGCAATCTGTTATATTCAAATTTTGATATTTCATTTTTATGTATATTTTTATTATTTTCTATTCTATTAGTTGCTATATTAAATTTATATTCAATACCGGCTTTAGAATATTTATTGCCGAATTGTTTAGCTAATGTATCAGCTCTAATGCCTTTATTTACACCTTGTTTTCTAAATGTAATATTTTTATTTGCCCATCTTATTTCATAATTTTTATTTTTCATAAAGGATATGAATTCATTTTTTGTATTGCAATTTCCAAAGGCTTCATCTAAATCTTTAACTAATTGTACCTTCCAACTAATACCTTTTTTTGCACATTGCAAAGTTTCATTATCTAGTCCTTTATATTTTGATTCAGCCCCTTTATTAATAATGTGTAAACCATATTTAATACATAAATTATCAGAAGCTTGTCTAAGTGCATTTATTGAGTTATTATTGTCTTTAAATTTAAGTCCATCTACCGGACTTACAGAATTAATTATAAAATGGTTATGTATATGTCCACCGTCAATATGAGTAGCAAGTGTAACCTGATATTTTGATAAATTATTTAAAGTTAAATTCTAAACCAATTTGATGAGCAAGCTCTGGTGTAACATTGTCATAATCAGCAAAAGATTGTACAAAGTGATGAGCAAGAATATCATAGTTTTTACGCTCTAAATTTCTTGTTCTACGATAAGTATTTTCTATATCTAAAATATCAGCATCTGGTACAATGATATTTTCATTAACAAATGATACTTGTGATACCTTTTGAGGATTAGTTATATATGCAAGTGATTCATATAGATAACTTTCATTCTTGATTTTTACATGAATTGTTTTGCAATATGCCATTTATCTCACCTACATTAAATTCAATGTTTCGCATTTTTTCTAATAACAATTCAAATTTTTGGTCTGTAGTTAAATTGCTTTGCAATTCTTCAATTATATGTTTATTATTATCTACAATAAACTTATCTATGATTCTAAATACACTTGTTAATAAATCTTGAGTCTTTTTAATTTCATCTTTACTAATGTAATTAATTGAATTGGCTTTAGCAGCAATTTGGTTAATATTTGCACCAATCTTATAAAGTTGACGAACAACATCTTTAACTCCATCTAAAGTGATAATACGATTTTGACGAACACACTGCAAAATATATGCACTATTAGATATGTTCAATTCAGAAGCTTTTTTAGATATTAGTTTCTTTTCATTTATGCTAACTCTAAGTTCAATTCTTTCGTTTTTAATAAGGTCACTCATTTTAGTTACTCCTAAAGCTTAAATTTTTACTTTTTTCTGTGGGGATGACCCCAATAAACGGCGTTAGCTGTGAGGGGGTCGCAAGCACAGATTGTGTGTGTACAAATCAAAAATTTGTACACACCAATCGCTTGTTAGGGGAACACCCCTAAAACCCTACAATTTTGCAAAATACAAAATTGAATTCGTTTCACTCACCACGCAAATTTTTATAAATTTGCAAATCAAACACTTTAATTTATTATCAAGGATAATTAATTATTTGTGTTTTCAACCACTTCTGAATTATCATCAGAAGTTAAATCATTTGAAAATAAATTTTCAAAATCATCAACAGAAACAATACCTTGTTTCTTTAGATAATCAGTTAATTCAATTAACTTATTCTCTTGAATTTTTTGTTCAAGTTTAGTTCTTTGAACTTTTAAAGCCTTTATTTCTTCTTTGGCTTTATTAATTTTTTCATAATTATGAGCTATTTGCTCATTAATCTTATGTAATTTTTCTTCATTTGTTTTTGCCATTAATATTTTCCTTTCATATATAAGTTATATTGATAACAATTTATTCATAGCTAATTCCTCAATATAAGTATTGATTCCAACTTTTTTAATATGCTCGCAAATAATAAGAGCATTGACTTCATTGTTAGAACTTGATATTGGCTCATAAATGAGAAAATTATTATAATACTCAACATAAGGAATAACTTTTATTTCTTTAGTGTTAAGATTATGAGCAACTATAAATTTATCTAACATAATTATTCTCCTGTTGGAATATCAATATCAGAGTAATCATCAATCTTAAATTGTTTCTCCGGATAATAAATTTTTTCGCACTTCAAGGAATAACTTTTTCTTGAAGTGTTTTTATCATCCTTATAAATTGAAGTTTCTAAACTTCCACATACAGTAAGTTTATCACCTTTGTGTATATACTTACTTAGGTTATCTGCTATAGTTCCAAAAGCTACGCAATCGATAAAGTCAGCTACTTCTCTGTTTCTGTCTCTTTGGCAAGCAACAGTAAACTGACAATAATTAATATCGTCTTTGTTTTTTAGAACCGGTTCATCAACAAGTCTTCCTTGAATAATTGATATATTAATCATACATTCCTCCACTTAGCAAAAAATTCTTCTTGAACTTTTTGCTTTTCTTTTTCAGACATTATTAACATTCTGTCTTTTAAGTTTTTCCATTCTGAAACAAACTTATTAAATGTATCAACCCTATCATTAGAATATTTGTTTTTAATTCTATGATAAAGTCGATTGTAAATTTGATAATACTCTTTGTCATCATTACGAATAAGTCTGTTTTTATTTGTAATTGTATTATGTCTGCAAGTATTACAATACACTTTTAGTTTTCCACCTAAAGTTAAATTGCCACACTTAGGACATTGATGAAGATATTTATTAGCTGATGACATTATAAATAATGAAGCTAAACATATATCCATAATGGAATAACAATCAACACTAACATGTAATTGATAATCATAATAGGTTTCATTTATTTTTTTTACAGTGTAAAAAATACTATTATAATCATCATAATTAGTAACTCCATAATCAACATAAAGCTTACAGTTTTGAACTAAATTCTTATAATAATCATCTCCTCTTAGTCGAACAATTATCCACTTAATATCGTGTTCACTATTACTACCAATATTTTTAAGAAGAATTAAATCGCTATAAAGTGATTTAAGCTCTTTTATAATTTCCTTATTAATTTGAAAACCTAGAAAAATATCTAATAAATTGTTTCTAACAGTTTCTTTAAAGTATTTTTCAAGCACAAATTCATTTCTACATTTTTCATATTCATCAAGAACACCATCTTTAACTGCATTCATTATTGTTGCAAAGATTTCACCATAAATGAATTTATAAGTTTTGCCTTTATAACAATAATAGTCATTATACTGTGTTCGCTTTCTAAATTTATCACTGGCTCTTGTTAATTTAAGTCCTAGTGATAATTTATTTTCTACCATTTG
Organism: Ruminococcoides intestinihominis; assembly: GCF_040096285.1. Taxonomy (NCBI): domain Bacteria; kingdom Bacillati; phylum Bacillota; class Clostridia; order Eubacteriales; family Oscillospiraceae; genus Ruminococcoides; species Ruminococcoides intestinihominis. The sequence goes on from NZ_JBBMEY010000012.1 coordinate 49,793, forward strand.
TTTTCACCTTCCATAAAATTATTGAGTAGCCAAGCAATAAAATAATACAAGTTAAAATATTAAACTTATCAATTTTATTGTAATTGGTTAATGTTTTTTTCTGTTCTTGAGTTGGTATATATCTTTCTCCGGTTACCAATAATCTATGTGTATTAATAGAGTAAGGATAACAAGTTACTAATGTTACAAGGTCCTTATTCTGTATTATTTTTAATTTTGAATTGTCATTTGGATTGACAATATTAATTGATTTAACTTTATAGTAATAAGTATTACTTAACACCCTTAATCTAAATGTATCACCCTTTTTTAGTTCATCTAAATCATCAAAAAATTTCTGTTGTGGAAAACCACTATGAGCAGAAATAACAGTATGAGAAGTTTTCTCTCCAAGTGGAAAAGATGAATTCTTTAAGTGTGCTGAACCTTTGGTTAACACATTATCTACAGTTTCATGATATACCGGTAAACTTACATTTATTTTAGGAATATCAATATAACAAATTATGCCCTCTCCAAAATTCATTATATTTTCATATTCATTTGATATTTTTTTATATTCTTCAGTTAATGAGGAATTGAAATATTTACTTGCAATAATACGGTTATATTCTTTTGCTTTAGATAAAAGATTATTTTTATCATTACTAGTTAAGGTTTTAACTGTATTATCGTAATTTTCAAAATTTGATTTATTAGTTACATCATTAATCAAATTACTGACAGTGGGGTATAGAACAAGTCCTATACCAATTAATATGGAGAATACCAACAGAACAGAAAAAAACTTTTTCAATAATTTTTTCATTTTTACATCACTCTAAAAAAACAAAGGAGGAAGTTTTCACTTCCTCCTGTATCTAATAATTACTTATTATTAACTTTTGCTTTCTTTCTCTTGCTGATGAAAAGAACTGAACCACCTAGAATAATAAGAACAGCACCTGCAAGATAAATATATCCAACATGACCACCGGTTTGTGGCATTGTTACTTTAGAGTCTGTTACTGTACAAGTTGCGTAGCCATCTTTAGGACAATTTGCTACATATGTATCATTGGCAAATGTATCTTGATATTCAACTTTAATTTCAATAGGAATTACCTTGCCATAAACATTGTAATCTTGTGGAGCTTTAGTTTCCTTAACAAAATAGTTACCTGACTGTAATGCGATTTCTTCCTTATTTGAATTAGAGAAAACAACCTTACCGTTGTCATCAGATACGCCACTAGCAATTACATTCTTATTATTATTAGCGTCTTCTTCTGTACTATAAAGAGCAAATTCAGCACCTGCAAGGTTATTTCCTTCTTCGTCTAGCTTCTGTACATTAAGGCTATAAGTATATACATATACTTTATTGCCTGGAACAGAATCTATTGTACTCTTGTTACCGTATTCAAGCTTTACATCTTCATTAGGATTACCTGCAATACCCTTAACTGAATACTTATTAAGCTTAGCAGAATATTCAACAACAACTTGTGCTACACCATCATTATAGAAATTGTCATTCTTTAAATATGCTGATGTTAGAGCAACTGTGAAGTTTGTATCTTTGCCTTCTTCAGCATTAACATTTACTTTATAATCATTACTACTAATATCTTCAATCTTAGTGCCATTAGCATCAGCTAAATAAACGCTAAATGATTTAGTATCAAGAGTTAAACCTTTAGACATTAAATCATGTACAGTATATGTTGTAAGTCTGATTTGTTTAGAGCCAGTAGTTGTATTTGTGATTTTAAAGTTAACTGTATCACCTAAAGATACATCAGTATAATTTTCATTATCCTTAGTACTATTAGTAATAATCTTATGGGTAGTTGGTGGTGATTGTACTACCTTTTCTGCAAGGTCAACTTTTTTGTAATCATAAGTCCAACCACTTTCGCCGTAGTAAGGTAGTGCTAGAATTGAGTTCTGTACGGCTGTTACATCGGCAGGGTACTTAGTAGCCTTAATGTAATAAATACCTTGTGGTAGCTCACTAAAGGTATATTCTGTAGCCTTAGATGTTTCAAACTTACCACCATAAGCCTTAACTGTATCCGGTAGAGTGTCAAGTTCATCAAGCTTAGTTAAAGCTGCCTTTGTGTCACCTTTCTTGATTGCGTTCTTAATCTCCGGAACAAGGCTAGTATAACTTGTTTCGTAAGATGGGGAAGTAGTGCTATCAAGAGTAGCTACTAGAAATGCTTCATAAGTATATCCCTTTTTACCACACTCAACATTAATGTTTACCTTCTTGGTGTCATCGAGAAGTGAACTAGCACTTGCACTAGTTACTGTGAATGATAAGGTAGCTACAATTACTACCATTAATAATGCAAATAATTTCTTAACTTTCATTGTTTTTTCCTCCTACTATAATAAATGAAAATAATTGATGATGATAATAATAGTAAAACTATGCCAATAGTAAGTGGTATTGTATAACCATTACCACCGGTATCAAGCATTACTACATTATCATCTTTAACTGTGAATGATTGATTTAGTGATACTTCACTATCACTTGAAATTGTAAATTCAATTTTACCTGTGTATGGTAATTTACCATTAGGTGCTTTACTTTCAGTTAGATAATATTTACCTAACTCAAGAGTATCAATTAATAGTTTACCATTATCATCGGTAGGCATTGAAGTTACTGTGCCATTAGAACTAACACTATATTTACCATCATCGTTCTTGGTTGTGCTTAACTTAGTACCATCAGATTTATACAGTTCAAATTCTGCACCACCTAAGTTATTGCCCTCATCATCTTGCTTCTGAATTGTAACAGAGCCGTAGTAGATTTCATCAGTCATTGTGATTGTTTGTATTTCTGAAGTGTCTTTAACAGTAAATGTTATATCATCAGCTAACTTATATCGTGGTGATGGAGCAGACAACTCTTTCAATCGGTATGTTTTACCTACAGTTAATTTACTAACTGTATAAGGTGTGTCTGAGGTAGTCCATTCAGCTACTACATCTTTAGTATCTTCATCAGATAACTGTAGTTTAGCACCACTTAGAATATTACCTTTATTATCTTTCTTAACAAATTGATACTTTGTAGTATCATCTTTCATTTGGACAAATTGTCCATCTTCTGAATAAGTAAAGGTAATACTTTCTGTTGTAGCATAGCCATCCGGAGATATTGTTTCTGATAAGGTATATTCAGTACCAAAAACTAAACCATATATCTTATGTGGTTCTGTAGATGAAGTCCATGTATCAATTACTTCATCGCCTTTTTTTAGAACTAATTTAGCACCTGAAAGTTCTTCAGAACCGGTAATATCTGTCTTAGTGACATATATAGAAGTAGGATTATCCGATGTTTTTATAGTTATATGGTTATATTTATACGATGGACCACTGCCTTGGTACTTGTCTAGATTATCTGCATTAACTATAAACTCATACTTTGTATCGTCTATCAAATAACCAGCAGGAGCTTCAATTTCTTGAAGATAATAATTTCCAAATGGATAAGTATCATTAGATATTGCAAAACCCTCATATGTAATGTCACCAACTTGAACTGTGTCAGTAATTAATTCCTCGAGAAGTTTGCCTTTGTCATTGTAAATTCCGTACTTAGCACCATTTACATATTTATTAGAATTTGACTTATCGGATTTTTGAACACGAATATGAATTGTTGCCTTATTATTCATCGTAATTGAATAATAACCAATATCATCATATTCTTCTACAACATCAGTATCAACTGTAAAAGTTATTGGGTTCGGTAATGTTACATAACTAGGTAAATAACCTTGTGGACCATAGCCGATTTCTTCAACTTTATATGTGCCTTCATCAATCCATTTTTCTATATATCCATCAGCATTAGTTCCACCCCAAGTAGAAGTTGAAATAACATCGCCATCAGAATTTAGTTTAGACACTTTGAAGAAAACATTATTTATTTGACCGTCATCGGCAGTTTTAGTTAAACGCACTTTAACTTTTGTGTAGTTCTTAACAGTAGAAGTTCCTTCTTCTGTTGCAGAATAACTACACAAATATCTTTTTAATCTCTTATAATACTCTTTCTGTCCATTTGTAGTTGAAGTATCAATACCATCTCTAATTGCTAAATATGAATTATCCTTAGCGTTTAAATGTTCTTGATAAGTAAAGTTGTAGCAAGTAACACCTTGAGGCATTACATAGTGAGAAGGATTAAGGTCAATATTGCTATCATCACCATTTACAGTTGATGAGGCTTTAAAGTCAGCACCTTTTTTACCAAGCTCGAAAACATAGTAATTACCATAAGGTACTTGTTTACCGGTACTAGTAGTTGTTATTGTAGAATCTATATATCTTCTCATATAAGTTCTTATTGTGCCGGTAACTCCCTCAGAGTTTGTAGGTCCGATGATTATATAATATTCTTTTAATTCTTTATTATATAATCGGCTAGAAGTATTTAACCCTAATTCTTTAGCTGAACTTTGTGACCATGTATTCCCAGTTTTAATACTATTACTGCTACTGTCATAATATTTATATGATGATTGTTGACTACCTCCATATTCCTTATTATCACTTGGAAGTGCGACATAGAAATAATAGCCATTTTCCATTGATTCAATTTCAGTTTCTGAACTAGAAGTTGTTGAAATTTTCATAGACTTATTAATTCTAAAGTTGCGTTGTGATAATTCAGAATCAACAACTTCTACTCCAACTTGATAATAAGCATTTACCGGGTCAACATGTGATGAAGCACCAACTAAGTCTTGAATATCAGTCTTACCGGCTACTTCACCATATGTTGTTAACTGTGGTGAAGAACTACTGCTAGGAATATTTTCCTCTTTAGCTGATACAGATTTAGTTGTACTATATACAGGTTTTGATGATAGTGAATTAGGATGTAAAGTAAGTTTATTACCACTAATACTTGTTTTAACATTTAAATACCTTGTTTGATTTTTGTAAGTAACTTTAATCGACCTATTACTAGCAAGGCTAGTGTAATTTTTTAACACACCATTTTTGTCTGTTAAAACCTTATCACTACTCGCAATGCTAAAACCACTTGTACTATGCTTTACTTTGAAACTATAAGATGGAGCTGTTTTATTACTTGAAGAACAAAATGAAGGTCTCTGATTAAGTTGAAGTATTTTACTAACAATTCCATTGTATATACCCCTTATGTTGTTATTGTATGCAAGTGATAAATTATATCTTGTTTTATAATTTGACCTTCTATTTGTAGAACGGTAGCCCTCAGTTACTTCCCATATCAGTAATTGGGTTGCTAAATAGATTTCATGCACAGTTACAGTTTTACCGTACATATTATAGAAATCAATCTTATGACCATTTACAGTTTTTGTTGTGGCAGAACCTTTGTTAGTGCCTTCAAGACCTAAACACATAATCATTCTAATCAAAGTTCGTTGTTGAGCAGTTAATTTATTCCATGCTGAACTGGCTGAACTAGTATTAGCTACATATGTATCTGTAGATTTACTTGGTGTATCCAACTCAATACAATAAGCTCTATTACCATTAATTCTGAACATATCTTCAGCTAAATTACTGTGTAGTTTGCCTATTTGTTTTGATGCACGAATTGGATTTCCTTTCGTATCATAAGTTGTATAGTAACTAACATGATATGTAGTTGCTGCACTTGAAGTCACAGGCATTATTGATATAGCAATAAGTAATACTAAAACAACTGATATAGATTTTTTAATCATTTTTACCTCCTTAAATATTTAAAAATTTTTACATATTAATGGTGGTTCACGAGCCATGTTATTCATAGTTACACCTCACATATTTATAATTAATTATTTGAATACCAACAGAAAGAAAAAACAAACAAAAGAAAAACACCGACTACTTTTATTAAAGTAATCGGTGTTTGTCACCTTTTATATTTCTTTTTTAATTCTTATTCCAGTCAACTTAATCTATATTGCTCTGCCAATCGTAGTAGAATTTAATTAGATATTCTTGATTACCTTGAATATCTTTTTGCCCATTCATTTTTTCATAATCTATATAAATAAATAATTGGTCCCTACCACATCGATTAGAATAATAATTAACAAACCAATCAAGTCCATTATATTTTTTGTTTAAGATTAAATTTTTCCGGTACTTTGGGTAGCCATTTTTATCTCTATAAATAAATGAATTTAATAATTTATCTAATTCATCCATATCTTTAATGCCATTCCATTCTCCATCATTGCCTAAAGTATCAGAAGACATTTCTTGAATCCATAGGCATAGTGTTTGAATATAGAAATCATTTATGGACACTTCTTTATCAAGATATGTAGAAGTGTTTTCTACGTACCATTGATGTGTTCCTTTAAGTTTTGGTTCTACAACTGCACCACAAGACTTAAAATAGTCATTAAACTTTTTGCAAATTCTTTTTAAAGTGCTTTCTGATTTTAATTGTTTAGAAGTTAATTTTGTATTATCACTTATAGGTGGATTTTTAACTTTAACAGTTAGTTTTACTGCTTTTCTACTACCATCTTTTGCTTTTGCAGTAATGGTTACTGTACCTGCCTTAATGCCTTTAATAATGCCTTTAGAATTAACTGTAGCAACTTTTTTGTTACTAGAAGAATAGGTTAATTTCTTATTGTTTGCGTTGCTAGGAACTACTGTAACGGCAAATTTAATAGTCTTATTTTTATATACTTCTGCTTTTTGGGTTGCTTTATTATATGATAGCTTAGTTACTAACTGCCTAACAGTTACCTTGCACTTAGCTGACTTATTACTACCATCTCTAGCCTTTACAGTAATTACAACTTTACCTCTATGCTTGATTGTAACTTTACCATTCTTATCTACGGTAGCAACATTCTTATTTGATGAATACCAACTTACACCTTTATAAGTAGCATTTTTATTCTTAATAGCTTTCTTTAATTGGAAAGTTCTGTTTTTTGCACCTCTGTTAAGTGTAACAGAAGTTTTATTCAAAGTAATTTTCTTTACCTTAGGACCAACAACTACAAGTAATTTTGCCTTTTTCTTACTACCATCTTTTGCAATGGCATTTACATAAGTTGCACCTTTGTTTGTAGTTGCCTTGATTTTACCTTTCTTATCTACAGTAACAACTTTTGTGTTGTTTGCTTTCCAAGTTACTGACTTGTTATAAGCGTTATTAGGTAATACTGTAGCTTTTAGTTTTGCAGTTTTGCCTTTTTTAGACAAGTTAAT
>NZ_JBBMEY010000013.1:0-53162 GCF_040096285.1 Ruminococcoides intestinihominis
CATTCTTCCAATTTACAAGCGACAGCTCCCTTTACACAAGGGAGCCTTATTTGCTGAAATTTAACACTTTACATTTAGCCCTACAAACCCTAATTTGTAAAGCAAATAAAGCAAATAAATCTAGAACAAATTACCAATCATACTCCATATTTGAGATAAGGTAATCCTTATCTGATTTATTAAAGGTAAATCTTTCATGGAGGTTATTTTTGCCTACTTTACGATTGCCAACAGGAACATAGTCCTTTGAATATACTATAGTATAATATACTTCAACTGTAAATTTATCTTTGCCCACATTTTCTAATGTGTCAAAGTCAATCTTCTGTAATTTGCATTCTTCTACAGTATCAAATAGAGCAGTAATTTCACCTTTACTGTAGTTTTCTCTTTTGTCTTTTACAAAGCACATATTAAAATTATCAGCATTATGTTCTTTTAAAGAGTTACAGTAAAGGAGCATTGTACTGTTAATTTTGTTCTTAACTTCTTTGTATTGGTCAACAGTTGTTGTTTGTGTAGTAGTTACTGAAACAGAAGTGTCTTTACTTTCATTACTGCAAGAGCATAGTGAAATTGCAATTATAATAGCAAAAACTATACTTATTATTTTTGTTACTTTCATGATATTTTACCGTAACCTTTCAATTTTATCCATCTTTTGCTTCCAGGAATCGAATCTAACTTATCTTCCCATCTATCATTTGAATGACAAGCAATTCTAGTACAGGATGTTGTTCCAGTTTGATGTCTAGTTATCCATAATGAATGGGTAAAAGTTTTTTTACCGTTAAATTTTACTTGTATAATATCACCTTTGCTAGCAACATAAGGTTGATCATATTTAATTATTGAACCTTGTGGACCGACATAATCATTATGAATTAAATAGTTGTACAATTGATTCACGCCTGTCCATGAAGGTGACCTGTCTGTTACTTTATGATAGTACCATTGATAGTTTCCTGTAGTATCTAGTGGTGCACCACCTGCACGCAAAATTTGTGAAACATAGTTAGTACAATCACCACCCATATTGTCGAAATTAGCGTAATTTGTATTCCTATTGGCTTTCTTCTTAGGGCTACTTGCATTGTATTTTTCAGCGTATTGATACATTTTATTAAAATTAAAATTGTATTTATGATATTTTCCCTTTTTGAAAGTTGTATTGGTACTTTCAGTTGTTGTATAATTATTATTGCTATAATTAGAACTCTCTTTTGATAATAAGCCGAAATTAGACTTATTAACCTTTTTAATAATCAAATTATGATTATTAGATTTGTTATTAAAACTTAATGCTTTTGAGCGCTTAAGTTCATTTTGTATGTTAATATTATCTGTTGAAATAGCTTTACTAACTACCATTTTATCAGATTTTGAATTATGTTGCAAGTATTGTTCTTCAACAGAATTAGTTACATCATTTACAATAATAGCTTTGTTTTTTAAGCTTTTAAGTGTAAATTTGTGTTTTGTGCAAACATAACCAGGAATATTAGAGTCAGAATACTTTTTTTCTTCATATACATTTGCCTCTATATTATATGAATTTTTGCATTTTTTAAAACTAGTGTATTCAATATAATAGTTTACTTTATCTAATTTTAAACTTTGAAAACTTTTATATCTATTATTAGTTAATGTGGTTAGTTGCTTTGCATATTGATAAAAACTACTATTATTATCAACAATGTTATTGAAAGATATTGTTGATTTAGTTCTTGTATCATATTTTTTTAAACTTTCAGCAATATATTTTTCAATAGGTGCTTTAACTTGATTTTCTGTTAAAGTGATAGTTGCATTTGAAGTAAATGCATTTGCAAAAACAATAAATAGTATTAAACTTGCCATCATTATGCATGAAACGGTTTTTGTAAATTTTGTCATTTCTTTTTCATCCTTTCCAGTGTGTTAATACCACTCAATTCAATATTAAAAAATTATAAGTCTTATCACCACCTGTTTAAAGTAATAAATATAACATATTATAATAATTGTACAACGTTTACTATAATATAATATAAATGCTTAAATGTCAATAATAAATAGCAAATAATAGCATTTAATATAATAAAATTCTTTCTTGTGAAAAATAATTATATGTTTTAGTTTATTAGTTGACAAAGCAAGATTAATGTGATAATATCAAAGCAATAAAGGGGAGTAGTTCGCAGAATACTGTGGTATAACCGTCAGTACACATACCTTTTGGTATCGGTTATATCTTAAAGAACGAGACTTTTATTGTAGTACCTAAGGTTATTGGGTGTTGCAATAAAAGTCTCTTTTTTTTATTCTCTTTTTACTCTTTATCATTATTTTTTTTTGGGAGGAGAAAAGATGAAAAACTTGTATCAAATGCCTAGTGAAGAAGTGCTAAAGCAGTATGGTACTTCAAAAGACGGTCTTACCGATGAAAGGGCAAAAGAAAAACTGGAGAAAGATGGGGAAAACGCTTTAGCTGAGGGTAAGAAAAAATCAGCCTTTAGTGTGTTTATTTCTCAGTTTGCAGATTTGTTAGTTATTATTCTGATTATTGCTGCTATTATCTCAATTTTTTCCGGAAATCTAGAGGGTACTGTTGTAATTTTTGCAGTTATTATCCTTAATGCAATTTTAGGAACAGTGCAACACATTAAAGCAGAAAAAACTCTCGATAGCCTAAAGTCGCTTTCATCACCTAGTGCTAAGGTTATTCGTAACGGTGAGAAGATTGAGATTGACTCAAAGAAGGTTGTTAAAGGTGATATTGTTATTCTTGAGGCAGGTGACTTGATTGTTGCTGACGGTAGAATAATTAATAACTATTCCTTACAAGTTAACGAAAGTTCCCTTACAGGTGAGTCAACTAATGTTGATAAAAATGACAGTATAATTGACAAGGAAGTTCCTTTAGCTGACAGAACAAATATGGTGTATTCAGGTAGCTTAGTAACTTACGGTAGAGCAATGGTGTGTGTTACTGCTACAGGTATGGAAACTGAAATCGGCAAAATCGCAACCTTAATGAATAGTGCTAAAGAGAAGAAAACACCTTTACAGGTTAGCCTTGATAAATTCTCTGCAAAACTTGCAATAATCATTATGATTATTTCTGCTATTGTTTTTGTGCTAAACCTTATTCAAGCACCGGTTATTAATAAGGACACTATCCTTGAAGCATTGATGTTTGTTGTTGCACTTGCAGTTGCAGCTATTCCTGAGGCTTTAGGTTCTATTGTTACCATTGTTCAGGCAATGGGTACTCAGAAAATGGCTAAGGAAAATGCAGTTATTAAGAATTTAAAAGCAGTAGAAAGTTTAGGCTGTGTATCTGTTATTTGTTCCGACAAAACCGGTACATTGACACAGAATAAAATGACTGTACAGAAAATCTATATTAATCACGAAAGTATTTTTGAAGAACAACTTGACCTTGATGTAGAAAGTCACAGACATTTAGTTTATGATATGGTCCTTAACAATGATTCAAGTATTGTTGACGGTAAGGGTATCGGTGACCCTACAGAATATGCTTTGCTGGAAACATTCCGTAAAATCGGTTATGACGAAAATGATATTAGAAAGTCCCTTGAAAGAATAGAGGAAGTACCTTTTGACTCAGATAGAAAAATGATGAGTACAAAGTACAAAATGCATGGTGTTAATCATATTCTAACTAAGGGTGCTTTGGATGTAATTCTTGATAGATGTATCAGCATTGCAACTAAAGAGGGTGTAAGACCTATTACAAAAGAAGATAAAGAAAAAATCTTATTGCAAAACAAAAAGTATTCTGAAGAAGGCTTGAGAGTCCTGACCTTTGCTTATAAAGAGTCAGATGAACAGTTAAGTGTCGATACTGAATATGACTATATTTTCTTAGGTTTGGTTTCTATGATTGACCCACCACGAGAAGAGTCAAAACAAGCAGTAGCAGATGCAATAAGTGCCGGTATTAAACCTATTATGATTACAGGTGACCACAAGGTTACTGCAACTGCAATTGCAAGGCAAATCGGAATTTTCAGAGATGGTGACATTGCAGTTACCGGTATGGAGCTTGACTCTATGAGTGATGCTGAGCTTGACAAGACAATTGAGAAAATTTCTGTTTATGCAAGAGTTTCTCCTGAAAACAAAATCAGAATTGTTGAGGCTTGGCAGAAGAAAGGCAATATTGTTTCTATGACAGGTGATGGTGTTAATGATGCACCGGCACTAAAGAAAGCCGATATTGGTGTTGCAATGGGTATTACCGGTACAGAAGTTTCTAAGGATGCATCATCAATGATTCTTCAGGATGATAACTTTGCAACAATTATTAAAGCAGTTGCAAATGGCAGAAATGTTTTCAGAAATATTAAGAACTCAATTCTGTTCCTACTTTCAGGTAATATGGCAGGTATCTTTGCAGTGCTATATACTTCATTCTTTGCTTTGCCTGTACCTTTCCAAGCAGTACATCTGCTATTTATCAACTTGCTTACCGACTCATTACCGGCAATTGCAATCGGTATGGAAAAACCGGATAAAGATGTTCTAAGACAAAAACCACGAGACCCTAAAACGGGAATACTGACAAAGGACTTTACAACATTAATGTTCCTACAAGGTGCATTAATCGGTGCAGTTACAATTATAGCTTTCTATATTGGACTACAAGTTAATTCAGCAGTTGCAAGTACAATGGCTTTTGCTACCCTTACACTTGCAAGACTTTTCCATGGCTTTAACTGTAGAGGCAGAGAGTCCATTTTTGAACTGGGCTTGTTCTCAAATATCTATAGTGTAGGTGCATTTGTAGTTGGTGTGTTGTTACTTGCATTTGTACTGTTTGTACCTTTTATGCAACCACTGTTTAGTGTTGAAGTTTTGACAGGTACTCAGGTTGGTTTTATCGGTTTACTGGCATTTATTCCTACTGTAATTATTCAGCTTGTTAAAGTGATTTATAGCCAAATCAAAAAGAATAAACAATAAATTTATAAACTGAAATCCATAAATGTTCATTTGTTTTGAATATTTATGGATTTTTCGTTAAAAAAATAACATTTAAAGGGCAAGTTTCTTCACATATCATTGACTTTATAATGCTTACTTGATAAAATGTTTATCAATAAAAGAAAGTGAGTGGTTTATGTGGATGAAAAGTTTTTACACGATACAGGTGTATTACTAACCAAAGTTTCTAAGGCTACTATCCATAATTACAAGAAGTTTAGCAAGGTAGCAGTAGAAGATGAAGATATTTCTGTATGTGGGTTAGAAATTCTAACTTCACTAAGATATTATCCGGACAAAAATACTGTTTCCGACTTAGCACAGAATATGGAAGTAAGCAAAGGCTTAGTGTCAAGAAATGTTGAGATTTTAAGAAAAAGTGGTTATCTAAATACATATCAAGATGAATCAGACAGAAGAATTCTTAGAATTTCTATTAATAGCGAAAAGGCTTTGCCTGTTCTGTTAAAGCAGAAGAAAAACCTCTTTAGCCTTATTTATCAAATGGCAGGTGACTTAACTGATGAACAACTTATTCAGTTTAACGACACTCTTAAGATTGTTCTTGAAAACTGCAAAAATGCCAGTTTAGACAAGGAAACTAAGTTACCTGAAATTGATTACGAAAAATTTTTATTTTAAAATTAGGACTATATTCTTATAGTCCTTTTTAGTTAGGAAAATTATGTACTATACATACCTTATAAGATGTAGTGACAATAGCCTTTACTGTGGGATTACTACCGATATAAAAAGAAGATTTACCGAGCATAAGGAAAAGTTACCTAAAGGTGCAAAATATACCCATACCCATAATGCAGAGAAAATTGAAATTGTCTTTGTTTCGGAAAATCGTTCTTTAGCCTCAAAACTTGAATATCAAATCAAAAGGCTAACTAAAGAGAAGAAAGAAATTTTGATTTCAGAAAAAAGTCTTGATGTGTTAGGGGATAAAGCAAATAAAAAATGTTATACATTATATACAGAAAAATAAAAGTAAACATTATTTTACTTTTTCGGAATTTGTGTTATAATAAAATTCAGGTGAGCAAATCTTTATTTTAGAAAGGAATTGTACTATGAATAATACAAGAAAGCCTATTCCGATTACCCTACTTACAGGTTACTTAGGAGCAGGTAAAACTACTTTAATAAATCATGTTTTAAATAATCAGGAAGGTTACAAATGTGCAGTTATCGTTAACGATATTGGTGAAGTTAACATTGATGCTGAACTAATTCAGAAAACAGGTGTTGTAACTCAGGAAGACCAGAACCTTGTACCACTATCAAACGGTTGTATCTGTTGTACACTTAATGTTGACCTTATTAACCAAATTACTGACCTTTGCGAAAGTGGTAAGTATGACTACATTCTTATTGAAGCCAGTGGTATTTGTGAACCACTACCTATTGCACAGTCAATTGCTATGCTGGAGGGTGATGAAGAAACTCCTGCACTATGTCATCTGGATAACATTGCAACTGTTGTTGATGCATTAAGACTTGCATCAGAATTTGGTTGTGGTGATGACCTACTAAAGAAGGAAGTTGCTGAAGAAGATATTGAGAACCTACTAATTCAGCAGATTGAATTCTGTTCTACAATCGTTCTTAATAAGGTTGATATGGTTAAGCCTGAACAGTTAGACAAGGTTAAGGCTATGATTAAGGTTCTACAGCCAAAGGCTAGAATTATTGAAACAACTTACGGTAAGGTTGCAGTAGGTGACATCCTAGATACAAACAGTTATACATTTGAAGATACTGCCGAATCAGCAGGTTGGGCTCAGGTTTATGATAAGGATGAGGAAGAGATGGAAGAAGAACATCATCACCATCACCATCATCACCACCATCATGACCATGACCACGATCATGAACATCACGACCATGACCATGAGGACCATTCACATTGTGATCATGAACATGGTGTATGTAACTGTGGCCACCATCACGATGATGACGAAGATGAATATGGTATCGGTACATTCGTATATCATAGTAGAAGACCATTTAGTCAGGAAAAGCTACAAGAATTTGTAAACCATTGGCCAAAGAGTGTTGTTCGTGCAAAGGGTATTGTTTGGTTTGATGACCAGAGAGACAGTGTGTTTGTATTTGAACAGGCCGGTGTACAGATTTCTGCTACTGAACAGGGCAAGTGGCTAACTGCTTTCCCTAAGAAACAACAGGAACTTTACCTAAAGGAATATCCTGAGGCTAAGAAGAACTGGGATGATGTTTATGGTGACAGAGAAATTAAGTTAGTATTTATCGGTCAACATATGGACAAAGAAAAGATTACTGCTGATCTTGACAAGTGTGTAACACAATAATTTAAAATATTTAATGGGTAGTTTCTTAACTACCCATTTTTTATAAACTACTTTACATATTATTGAAAAGTTGATAAAATGAAATAAAATTTATACACAAGGAGTTTGCTATGGAATTTAATGAATTACTGGAGAAAAGAAGAAGTGTTAGAAAATATAAAGCTGATACTACTGTTGATAGAGAAACAATAGAAGAAATCCTCAAAGCAGCTCAACAAGCACCTACTTGGAAAAATTCACAAACAGGTAGATATTATGTTGTTACAGATGAAGAAAAGCTAAAGGAAATTAAGGAGAATTGCCTACTTTCTCGTAACGGTATTAATGCTGAGAATGCACCGGTACTTATTGTTACAACATTCGTTAAGGATTGGTCAGGTTTTGAAAAGAACGGTTCACCAACTAATGAAGCCGGTAACCTATGGGGTGCTTATGATTTAGGTTTACAGAATCAGAATCTAATGATGAAAGCATCTGACCTTGGTCTTGATACACTTGTTATGGGTGTCAGAGATGAAATTGCTACAAGAAATACACTCGAGATTCCTTCTAATGAAATTATTATGGGTATCATTGCTTTAGGTTACAGAGATATTGAACCTTCAGCACCTAAGAGAAGAGAACTTGATGTTATTGCAAAGTTTATCTAATTAAATATTGGTATAGCAAAGCCCTATTCTGTTGTGAATAGGGCTTATTTTTGTGTATTAATTTTACTGTTATATTCCTTTTCAATCCAAGCCATAAGTAGGTTTACAATTTTTTCTTGCTGAGTTTCGGTAAGAATGGTGGACTTACTTACTCTATACCATTTGTTTAAGCAACCTCTACAGCAACAACCACAAGCATGTTGTGCAATGAAAACAGGATGCCCCTTCATTGGTGTTTGCTTTCCGTCATTGGGAATATATTTTGGTGCAAGTCTTGTTTTGATAAAGTCCTTTGCATGTTGTTTTATTTTTTCCATACCAACTTTGTTTATATATTCAATGTCCTTTTCTTTTAAGTGAAAACTTGAACGGAACTTTGATTTACTTAATTTTTCTAATGCCTCATCAATAGTTTGCATATTATTACTTCCTATAAAATTATATTATAATTATAAAACTCTGATTTGAATTTTGCAATTGTAATTATATCCGTATTAAAAATTAAAATATTCACAAAATTATAGTGAGAAAACCTTTCTACATAGTGGTATTAACAGTTTTTAAGAAATGTACATCTATTTATTGACCGTAGAATTTTAAAGGTGTATAATTGGTAGTACCAATTTTGGAGGGGTTTTATGAAATATATTCGTGAATTTGGGATTATCATTGTAATTTCATTAATAGGGGAACTTTTGAATTATCTTATTCCTTTGCCTATACCATCAAGTATCTATGGTTTGGTAATAATGTTTTTGTGCCTACATTTCAAGGTCATCAAGGTTCATGAGATTAAGAAAACAGCAGTATTCCTAATTGAAATTATGCCATTGATGTTTATACCTGCAGCAGTAGGTATAATTGAGTCTTGGGATATTATTAAGCCTAATGTTATTGCCTATGCAATTATTACTATTGTTTCAACTGTACTTGTTATGGCAGTTGCCGGTAGAGTTACACAGTGGGTTATTAGACATAGTAAAAAGGGGGATAAGGAATAATGAACTTTTTTGAGGATTCTGTATTTTTTGGTGTTGCGATTAGCATTTTGTCCTATGGTTTTGGTATCTTGTTAAATAACAAGTTTAAGTTAGCTATTTTTAATCCACTACTTATTTCTATTGTAGCAACAATTGTTGTTTTGCTTGTAAGTGGTATTGACTATAAAGTTTATAACAGCGGTGCTAAATATCTTAACTATCTTTTAACACCTGCTACTGTTTGTTTAGCAATTCCTCTTTATGAAAAGCTAGAGGTGCTTAAGAAGAACATTAAGGCAATTTTGATAGGTATTCTTTCCGGTGTACTTACTTCTTTGCTTTCTGTTTTAGGTATGAGTGTGATTTTTGGACTAAATCATACAGAGTATGTAACAATGTTACCTAAGTCAATTACTACTGCTATCGGTATCGGTGTTTCAGAAGAATTAAAAGGCAATGTTACACTTACTTGTGTAATTATCATTGTTACAGGCGTACTTGGCAATATTATTGCACCGGCAATTTGCAAGTTGTTTAAAATCAAAGATCCTATTGCAAAGGGTATTGCTATCGGTACTGCAAGTCACGCAGTAGGTACTGCAAAAGCAATGGAAATGGGCGAAACCGAAGGTGCTATGAGTAGCTTGTCTATTGCAGTTTCCGGTTTGATGACAGTTATCGGTGCATCAGTGTTTGCTCAGTTTATGTAAGGTGACTTATGAAAGAAAATTCTAGAGAATATCAAAAAGCAGTTGACTATATTTGTAGTGAAATTGCAAATGGCAATATTTCTATCGGTGACAGACTTCCAACAGAAAGAACTTTGTCAGGACAATTAGGCATTAGCAGAAACTCCACAAGAGAGGCCCTAAGAAGTTTAGAAAATATGGGTATCACAGAAAGTGTGAGAGGTTCAGGCAACTACTATACAGGTAATGTGTCTAAGAAATTTTCTGAAATGATACGAACATTACTTATGATAAAGGTAGTGTCTAAGAAAGATATTTGTGATTTTAGAAGAACAATGGAACTTTCTGTTTGTATGACAATTATGAACAAAAGTGACTTTGACTTTACTGAAATTGAAAGTGTACTAAATAAAGAAACCATTTCAACTGATGATGAAGTTGATAAGGATAAAATGTTTCATTATCTTCTTGCTATGTCCTCAGGTAATGTATTTTGGATGGCAATAATGGATGCAGTTATTGATGTGTATAGAGGATGGATTGATGAAGTAATTAAGATTATTGGCATTGATACAAAAGAAAAGTTAGATACTGCACATAAAAATATTTTAAGTAGCCTTATTAGTAAGGATAAAGAAAAATGTGAAAACGCTATTAACCTACATTACGATATAATAGATGATGTTTTGAATAGTTAAGGATTGGGACTGCAAAGGCAGTCCTTTTTCCTTTTGTGATTTAGCACAATGAAAGGGAAAATTCTACAAATTAATTTTTCTAAAGGTTTATGAAATATAAAGGAAAATTTTTTGTTACTGTAATTTATTATGTTTAATGTAACAAATTTAACTTGTAAACGAAAATAACAGTAATTTTGCACCATCCATCGCATATAAATAAATGAGAAAGGATGGTGTTTCAGAATTTGAATT
This sequence comes from Ruminococcoides intestinihominis, assembly GCF_040096285.1. Classification (NCBI taxonomy): domain Bacteria; kingdom Bacillati; phylum Bacillota; class Clostridia; order Eubacteriales; family Oscillospiraceae; genus Ruminococcoides; species Ruminococcoides intestinihominis. The sequence continues at coordinate 10,583 of NZ_JBBMEY010000013.1, forward strand.
TCAGAAACAAATGTAAAGCAGTAGTTTCTATTGGTATGGCAGCACTTTGTTTGCCTATTATAAGTGTCGGTGCTAAAGAAAATTTTACTGTAACTAATGTAAGTGATAAGGAGAAGATAGTTTCTTCTGTACTGTCGGATGGTATGAATGTCTCTAACATTAAGGTGAAGGGTAATTTATCAGGACAGATAGGTGCTTTCAAAAATGGCAAAGGTAATGTTGGCATTGATGAAGGACTTGTGTTATCCACAGGTTATGTGTCAAGTATTTTGGAGTCATCAAAACGAGGCAGTGATGAAGTACATTTCTACAGTCAAACAGATAAAGATTTAAAGAAAATGACTAACTTCAGTATGTACGATTTGGCAAGTGTGGAGTTTACCCTAACTAATAATGAAAATTATGATACTGTTTTAGCCTTTAATTATTCTTTTGGTTCAGCAGAATTTGACCAACCTGATATTTACAACGATTGTTTCGGTTTGTTTGTAGATTACGACAATGACGGTATCTATGATGAAAATATTGCAAAGCTACCTAATGGAAATAATACTTCAATTATGAATATTAAGTATGGCAAGTATTTTACCGGTTCAGCAAGCAAGGTATATAAAGACAGCTTTAACGGTATGAGTAATGTGTTTACTGCTCAAACTTCAAAACAAATTCCTAAGGGTGGCAAAGTAAAGCTAAAACTTGCAATTGCCGACTGTTCCGATGCAATTTATAATTCAGCAGTATTTATTGAGGGTAAGTCAATTAACTTAGGTAAGAAGATTGAGAATCCTATCATAAGTGGCGTAAATATGCCTAACGGTACATTAAGTCCTACATTTAAGGATACTGCAACTACCTGCACATATCAGTGGTATATTGCTGATGAAAAGGGGAAAGAGGGAACACCACTACCTAATGAAACAGGTAAAACTCTAAAAGTTACTAAGGATATGGTAGGAAAATATGCCTACCTTGTAGTAACAGGTACAGGGGATTATTCCGGTACAGGTATTTCAAATTATGTTGAAATTGTTGACCTGCCACTAAATCAACAGAGGTTCTCTTACTACACTAATTTTCATTATGATGAACCATATAACTTAACTTGTTATGGTAAAGGTGAAAACCTAGATATGTACTACATTATTACAGAAGACAGTGAAAAGCCTGCACCTAAAGAAATGATGACAAATGGCACAAAGGTTAAGTGTAACAAAACCACAACTCAGAATGGTTATAAATATAGTGGTGGTGAAATCTCAGGTGACCTTTATATAAAGAATCTAAAAAGTCATATTTATGTAATGTTCGCCAGAGAAGAAAGTGATAAGATTGTTCATAGTGGTATTAAGGACAGACAACTTTACCCTATGTTTTGTAATGCTGAAAATCTAGACTTTAACAGTAAAGAAATCAATGTTTGCAACAAGATTGTTAAGCTATATGACACTATGTTTAAGAAGAATGTTGCACCTAGTGAAAATGTAGGAAACAAGATTGATAACCCATTAAACAGTAATGTTAAAAATATAGTGTTGTGCGAAAATCTTACAGAAAATGTTTGCCTAAAGTGTAGTGACTGCCTTTCATTTAATGTAGACGGTTGTATTGAGAAAACTTGCAAAGATTACGGTTATGCTGTGTATAACTGCAATAACGGTGACTTAAAAGATTTAGGCTATAACAGAAGTAATATTCCTTGTGGAAAAGATTTGTTAAAGCTAAAGGGTGTTGAAGTTTATTCATTAAACAACATTACCGATACAGAAAAAATGTCTGTTTGTTATAATAACGGTCTAAAAGCAAATACTATGAATACAGACTATATCTTTGCTTTTTGGTATATTGATGAAACCGGCAATATGGTAATGGAAAAGTCCTATTATGCAAATTCTTATGAACTTGCATTACAAGAAATTGAAACAAAAGCAAAAGATAACGATGTGCTAAAGGCTTATGTTGAGCTATATAATGCACTTGATGAATTGTGTAAGTAGGAGGTGCTTTTATGAAGAAAGAATACAAAAAGCCGGAATTGATTGTGGAAACTTTTTCTACAGAAAGTGTTATGTTAGTGTCGATGACAGAACCGTTCAGCTCAGTAAACCATACTGTTACCGGTGGCTTTGACGATGAAGATTGATTTTTAAATATTATAATCTAAATAATCTAAAACAAAAACTCCCTCATTTGAGGGAGTTTTCTGCAATTATTTAAAATGTTTTGAAAATTGTTTGAAAGTTGTTGAATAATTTTAAAAAAATAAAAGGACTGTTTCCAGTCCTTTTATAGATTAATTATTCATATAAAATTCTTTTCTCTGGGACTCTTGTGAGTGAAAAGCCTTAACCATTCTTGGTCTGTTATATCTTTGCTTTAGGATAAACATTAAGTCGATGATGCCACCCAGAACAGATAACCAAAACAGTAACCAAAAGTTAACACCTGACAAAAAGATAGGTAAGAGGATAGGTAAGAAATTAGCTATAATCATAACAATATGAGTAACTTCTTCTCTGCAACTGTTAGAAATCATCTTGGATAATCTCTTTTGCTTTTGGTCAAAATCTTCAGGGTTGTAGTCGGGAATGTGATTTTTCCAACTTGCAACTCTTAGAACTTTGAAAAGTCCTCTTTCGTAATTTCTTTCCCTAAACCATTTGTTGGTGTGGTTCCATGGTCTGCCTTTCATACTCTTGAAAAACCAGTTAACAAAAAGTCGCATTGCAAAATGAAATAGCAAAACACCTAGTGTAACTGTAATAGTCTTGAAAATACTTGTTCTGAAAAATAAGAAAATTGCATAAAAAACTACAAAACCAATTAGCAAGAGCTCTGTTATGAAAATCATTTTTGCTTTGAAATTTGATTTCATAGTTTCTCCTTATTCCTGATTATTCTCGTTATTTTCGCTATTTGCAAAAAGTTCGTCAATCTTAATCATAATTGCATTTTCAACTCTCTTACGATGTAGTTCACAACTCATATCGCAAGTGCCTGTGATTTTGCCTGTTGTGTGGTAAGCATTAGCTGAACAACCACCTGAACAGTATAACTTAGCAAAACAATCTTGACAAGCTTCTCTTGAATAAACATTACATAGCTTAAATTCGTTAACAATATCTGTGTTTTTAACACCGTCAAAAACATTACCAAGTAAGAACTTTTCATCACCCACAAACTGATGACAAGGATATAGGTCACCCCAAGGTGTAACTGCCATATAGTCAGTACCAACACCACAACCTGAGATTCTCTTGTAGATACAAGGACCACCCTCTAGGTCAATCATATAGTGGAAGAAAGTAAAGCCTTTGCCTTCTCTGTTTCTCTTGCACATTTCCTTTGCAAGTAGGTCATACTGATCTTTTAGCTTAGGAATATCACTTTCCTGTAAAGCATAGTCCATCTTAGGGTCGGTAACAACAGGTTCCATAGCTAACTGTTCAAAGCCTAAATCTGCAAGGTGAAGAATATCATTTGCAAAGTCTGTGTTGTAGTGAGTGTATGTACCACGAATGTAGTAGCCTTGCTGATTCCTTTCTTTAGCCATTTTTTGGAACTTAGGTAGGATAAGGTCATAAGTGCCCTTATCGTTTCTTGTTCTTCTCATTCTGTCGTTAGTTTCTTTTCTACCGTCCAGTGAAAGAACAACATTGTAACATTCCTTGTTAGCCCATTCCATAACTTCGTCATTAAGAAGTACACCGTTAGTTGTTAGTGTGAAACGGAAGTTCTTGCCTTTTTCTTTTTCGATGCTTCTTGCATAAGCAACAAGCTGTTTAACAACATCAAAGTTAAGTAATGGTTCACCACCGAAGAAGTCAACTTCCAGGTTCTTTCTTGAACCACTCTGTTCAATAAGAAAGTCCAAAGCTCTTTTGCCTACTTCAAAGGACATAAGTGAACGGTCGCCACTGTATTCACCTTCACCGGCAAAACAGTATTTACAACACATATTACAATCGTGAGCGATATGTAAGCAAAGTGCCTTTAGCTGAGTAGGTCTTGCTTTAATGTCAATCTGTAAGTCCTTAAACTTGTCTTCTGAAAATAGTTTACCTTCTTTTTTTAGTTCCTCAATATCCTGAAAAATCTCTTCAATATCATCAGCAGTAATTTCAGGGTATTTGTCACAAAGTTCAAGGATAATTTCTTCTTTACTTCTTGACTCATATTTATCAATTACTTCAAAGGCTACTTCATCAACAGCATGTACACTGCCTGAGTTACTGTCTAGGACAATATTGTAGCCATTATTTTTATAACAATGTACCATAAAATTTCCCCACAATAAAAATCGCCATAGGAAACCCTACGGCGACCTTTTACTTTTTTAATTATTTTTCAGCCTTTAGCTTTTCGCACTGCTGATTTGCAATACCACAAGAAGTCTTACAAGCTGACTGACATGATGTCTGACATTCACCACAGCCACCCTTTTTAACTGATTCAGTTAGGTTTCTTGTATTAACTGTTACGATTCTCTTCATAGGAAATTTCCTCCTTAATTAATAACAAATTTATTTAATAATATTTTATATCATTTTTTACCTTGTGTCAATAGCACAACACACCTTAAAAGGAAGTTTATTGCCTTCACTCACCACATTAACACCTTTTTCTATTAAATATTTAATGGTATTAACTGCTTTTTCGTCAAAAACTTCACCTATTGAAATAATAGGTATTCCCGGTGGATAAGCATAAATATATTCACCGGAAACTTTACCATAACAGTTTTCTATGTCTATAAATTCCTTTTTCATATCTTCAACTTTACAAGGATTGATTTTCATTTTAGGAATGTGGTTTAGAGTTATATTTTTCTTTTCTCTATATATACAGTTTTTGTCAATATCTTTAAGGGCGTTAATTAATCTGCTGAAACCCTCATCAGTATCATATATGCTTGTCATAGCAATAATATAATCAGCTGATGCCATTTCTGTTTCTATTAAATATTTTTTTCTTAATATTTTTTGCAGTTCTGTACCGGATAAGTTGGTATTTTGTGTTAGAATTACAATTTTACTTTTGTCAAATGCAAAAGCATTTTCACCTTTATATATAGAAAGGTTCTTGAGTTTTCCACATTCTAAGTAAAAATTGTTAATTCTTTTTCTGTATGCAGAGAATAATTCTTTGCCCTTTTCAATAATTTCACAAATACATCTGTCAACTGATGCAACCATTAAGTAGTTAGGTGATGAAGTTTGAAAAGTCATCAGTCTTTTCTTAATAATATCTTTGCTAACCTTGTCACTGCAAATATGAAGTAACCCTGTACCTGTTAAGGAAGTTAATGTTTTGTGGGTACTCTGTATTACTACATCGGCACCAAGTTCTGTTGCTGAATTTGGAAAATAATTATCAAACATTAAGTGACTTCCATGTGCCTCATCAACAATTAAAGTTACATTGTGGTTGTGACAAATCTCGGCAATACTTTTTATATCACTTACAATCCCCTCATATGTAGGAGAGGTTATGATACATACTGTGATTTTAGGATTACTGTTAAGTGCATCTTCAACATCACTTGACAAAATTTCTCCCATAAAAGAATGTACCGATTTAGGCATTAAGTAGGTAGGGGATAAGTCCCAAATTTCTACTGCATTATAAACAGATTTGTGACAATTTCTAGCCATTAAAATATTGCCACCTTTTTTAGCACAACCTGTAATAGCCGATAAAATTCCAACTGTACTGCCGTTTACTAAAATATAACTTTCTTTGGTACTGTATAAATTTTTAATTCTGTCTAAACTTTCCTTATAAATACCCTCAGGGTGATATAGGTTGTCTAAGTCCTCAACCTCAGTAAAATCAAGCTGATTAAATTCGCCTTGTCTTTTATTTCCCGGCATATGGAAAGGATAAATATTTTTTTTGTTGTATTCCTTTAAGTAATCTATAACTTTCATATTCAAACCCTATCTTAAAATGTAGGGGCGAACAGTGTTCGCCCGTTTAAGGACTTTTGTATAAGTTCACATTAGTAAATCAATCTTGTTTTCTTTGATATTCACTTAATTTTTTAACCGTTTAAAGATTCAATTAATTTTCTCAATGATTTTTCAAAACTTTTATCCTGGTCGGCAGTTCTCTTTTTAGGTCCTTTTGTGTGTTTACCTGCCATTCTTGCTTTTTTACTGATGTACCTGGTCATCAGTAATGAATCAATGTTTTGGTCAGTATAGATAAGACCGTTTTGATTGATAGGTTTACTGCCTCTGCTTAAGCACATTGCACCTAAACCGTAATCCTGAGTAACTACAATGTCACCTTTTTCTATAAGGTTTGCAATTTTAAAGTCGGCAGAATCAGCACCTTTTTCTACAGTAATGGTATCTGCATATTCCTTGTTAAAAATATGAGAAGTATCTGTAATTATAGTGCAAGGCAATTTATATTCCTTTGCAACTTTTATTGTAATATCGACAACAGGACAACCGTCACCGTCAATATAAATCTTCATAATATCACCTACACTAATTCTATCAATTATTATAATAAATAACAAGAAAAATCTTGTTTTAATTTACATTGTGTAGTATTATGTATATGTAATAATGTATATTATGAATAACTATATCATTTTATATGTTTAATTTATTATAGATGGAGGATATACCAATGGCACAAAAAGGTGACTTACTTTCAGTAAGACAAGACATTAGGGTTGTTGATGCAACAATTAGAGATGGAGGACTTTGCAACAACTTTAGATTTGACGATAAGTTTATTAAGGACTTATATCAGGCAAATGTAAAAGCCGGTGTTGACTATATGGAATTTGGCTACAAAGCATCTAAAGAAATTTTTAACGAAGATGACTTTGGTAAGTGGAAATTCTGTAACGATTCAGATATTAGAAAAATTGTTGGTGACAACAAAACAGGTCTAAAGATTGCAGTAATGGCTGATGTAGGCAGAACAGATTTTCAGAAGGATATTATCCCTAAAAAGGACAGTCCTATTGACCTTGTTCGTATTGCAACATACATTAACACAATTCCTGCAGCAGTAGAAATGATTGAAAATTGTGCAAAGAAAGGCTATGAAACAACTATCAACATTATGGCAGTTTCTAAGGCTAACACAGATGATATTAAGACAGCACTTGACATTTTAGGTCAAAGCCCTGTTAATGCTTTCTATATTGTAGACAGCTATGGTGCATTATATCCTGAACAGTCAAGAAAACTTGCTAACCTATATTGTGAATATGCCGATAAGTACGGCAAGAGTGTTGGTATTCATGCTCATAATAATCAGCAACTTGCATTTGCAAATACTATTGAAGCTATGACTCAGGGTGTTAGTTACCTTGATGCTACAGTTGACGGCATGGGTAGAGGTGCAGGTAATTGTGCACTTGAACTACTACTTGGTTTCTTAAAGAACCCTAAGTATAAGGTTGCACCTATCCTAAAGATTATTGAAGAACATACTGAGAAGTTAAAGGCTGAAGGCGTAAAGTGGGGTTATGACATTCCATATATGCTAACAGGTCAGTTAAATACTCATCCTCGTCCTGCAATTTCTTATGTTAAAGAAGACAGAAAAGACTACTCAAAATTTGCTAATGAACTTTATGATATTATTAATAGCTGATTTTGAAATTTTTTATTAATTTAATAAGGAGTTTTTAAAATGAATATTTTATTAGCCGGTGGTGCCGGTTATATTGGTTCACATACTTGCATAGAATTAATTAGTGCCGGACATACAGTAGTAATCGCTGATAACCTTTGCAACAGTAAGAAAGAAGCTGTTAAGAGAGTTGAAAAGATTGTAGGTCAGGAAATTCCTTTCTATGAAATCAATGTTTGTGACTATGACGCTCTAAGAAAAGTATTCAGCGAAAACAAAATTGATGCAGTTATTCACTTTGCAGGTCTTAAGGCAGTTGGTGAAAGCTGTGAAAAGCCACTAATGTACTACCGTAACAACCTAGACAGTACTCTAACACTTTTGGAAGTTATGAAGGAATTTGGTTGCCACAACTTTGTATTCTCATCTTCAGCTACAGTTTATGGTATTCCTAAGACTGTACCTTTAGTAGAAACAATGCCAACTTCTTGTACAAACCCTTATGGTTGGACAAAGCTAATGACAGAGCAGATTCTTCAGGATGTTACAAAGACAGACCCTGAACTTTCTGTTGTTCTTCTTCGTTACTTTAATCCAATCGGTGCTCACGAAAGTGGTACAATCGGTGAAAACCCTAACGGTATTCCAAACAACCTAATGCCATATATCACACAGGTTGCAGTCGGTAAGCTAAAGGAACTTGGTGTATTCGGTAACGACTACCCAACACCTGACGGTACAGGTGTTCGTGACTATATCCATGTTGTTGACTTAGCTAAAGGTCATGTAAAGGCTATTGACTATGCCGATGCTCACAAGGGTACAGAAATCTTTAACCTAGGTACAGGTGTTGGTTACTCGGTTCTTGATATTGTTAAGACATTCAGCAAGGTTAACAATGTTGAAATTCCATATCAGATTAAGCCAAGAAGAGCCGGTGACATTGCAGAATGTTATGCTGACCCAACTAAGGCTAAGGAAGTTCTTGGCTGGACTGCTGAAAAGACACTTGAAGATATGTGCCGTGATTCCTGGAATTGGCAGAAAAATAATCCTAAGGGTTACGAAGAATAATAAAAGAATAAAGAGGAAAATAATATGACAAAACGAATTAGTGCTGTTGTTCTTGCACTACTAATGTGCTTACTTGCTTTAGCTTCTTCTGTTACTAGTTTTTCAGCAGAAGAAAATCTAAAGCTAAACGGCGAAGTTAATGCAAAGGTTGGGGATAAGGTTACATATGAATTTTGTGTATCTGATGTTCCTGAAAAAACTGAGGATATTCAGATGCAGGTAGCATATGACTCTCAGTATCTAAAGGTTGACCCGGACAAGGTTGAATACCTTGATGGTGGCAGTTCAGTTTATAACACTGACCTAGAAAATGAAGTACTGTTTAATAGTGCTAATGGTGTTCAAGGTTGGGATATGAAAGAAAAAACAATGATTCTTTCACTAACTTTTGAAGTACTACAGGGTGGTTCTACCGACATTACTTACTATGTACAGTGCTTTGACTACCAATCAAATAGTCAGAATGTTGACACACTACAGTTTACAACTGACTTTTTAGTTAACGGTAAAACAGCAAAAAAGAATGTTGTACCAAAGGTTAACGAAAACGGTAACGGTGGTATATTTATCAATTATGAAAACGGTAAAGGTACAAAAAACGGTGGTGACAACCCAATTGGTGGTCAGTATGGTAGATACAACACCAACAACCAAACTACCGATAGCAACGGTAATGTTGTACAGAATAATGCAAGTGTTGCAACTGATGCAAACGGTAACACAGTAGAAAATGCCACAACTGCATATCAAGCAACTACAGAGTCAACTGCTATGAGAACAAACTCATCAGGTCAAAATGTAACAGACTCTAACGGTAAAGAGGTTTCATACACAGATTCAGATAATTTTTGGAGAAACCTTGGTATCGTTGGAATTGTTGCACTTATTGTAATAGTTATTGTAATAAAAGTTATTGTTGATAAGAAAAAAGGTAAAAAAGAAGAATAAACAGTATTTCAGTTAATACTCTGTTCAAATTCTCTTTTCATTTGTGCATTATGCCTATTTTGAATGCACAAAGTTTGTGCATTTTATCGTCAACAAAATGTTACAAAATTGTTGCTTTACAAATTTTAAAGGTGTATAATTATGGCAATGGGGGAGATATCCCCACAAATCTATATTGGTTTAATTTTATAGGAGGAGATAACTATGAAAAAGTTATTAAGCGTACTATTAGTTATGGCAGTTGTTATGAGTTTTGCAACTGTTATGTCAGTGTCAGCTGACGAAAGAGAAGATTTAGCTTCTGCAGGTGCTTCACAGGATGTTGAAACAGCAGCAGCTGACGGTAATGTATCTGTTGGTGCAGGTACAGATACTGAAGCAACAGGTACATCAGGTTTAATTTACCTAGAAAAGCCTGACTGGGGGGAATGTAAATATTACTCAATCCACATTTGGGAAGCAAAGCAGAACGGTGAACAGTTCTTTAGCTATGGTACACAGAAAGAACGTTTCGAAGAAAAAGATGGTAAGTTGGTTTATGATCTATCAAAGTTGAACGAAAGTACATACATTAAAGGTGGCTTAAAAGCAGGCGTTACATACAACCTAATAGTTTATAATAATAATGGTGTTGAATCATGTGGTCTGATGTTTAGTACAGAATGTGCTGGTGATACTATTAGAGTAACTTCAAATGAAAGATCATTTGAAAACACAGAGGATTCTACAAAGCACAGCTATCCAATTGGTTGGACAAATAATGCTAAGAAATACGGTATTCCTCTACAGATTACATCAGTAGGTACAGTACAGGGTGAATTTGTTACAAAGGGTTCAAGTCCAGATGATATTGTCAAGGCATGGGACAAGAACTACAAGCAGTATCCTAATAAGGCTTCTTTTAGTACACAGTCAAGTGCTAGAGACCATAAGACAAGACTTGCTGAAATTAAAGCAGAATTCAAAGAACTTGTTAGCAAAGGTAAAGTACTAGTTTTGGGTGGTGGTGTTTACACCGAAAAGACTGACCTAGATAAGGTTAAACCAGGTTCAAGCTCAAGCTCAGGTTCAAGCTCAGGTTCAAGCTCAGATTCAAGCTCAAAAAGCTCTTCTAACTCATCAAGTAAGAAGATCTATAAGGATAAGAATGGTAACACAGTAACAAGAAATGCTGATGGTTCATACACAGATGCAAACGGTAATAAAGTTGACGCTTCTGAAGTTACAGCAACAACAGAAACAACTGACACAGTTACAACTGGTGAAAGTGCAACTCCAATTTACATTGGTCTAGGTGTTATGCTAGCAGCAGCCGGTGTTTACTTCTTAACTCGTAAGAAGAAAGAAGCTTAAGTCTAAGAACTAACAAAACTCAAAACTAAAACTCAATTAATCAAGCCCCATTAATTATGATGGGGCTTTTAATTTTGCTATTTTAATTTCATTATTTATATTTTTACTTAATCTGTTTATACGAATATGGTAATGCTTTATGAAGATTAATAATGTGCTATATTAATAAGGTACTAATCATTGCTATGAAACTTTGTGTTGTTATGGGACTCTTGAAAATTAAAAAAACAAAATAAAAAAGACACTAAGGATAGTGTCTTTTTTACGCACAAATGAAAATAAATATTCCTACAAAACAAATCTATTAAATCAATTAAAGGTATTTCTGCTTGTATAAATAATAAAAAAATAAAATATAGATTGTATTTAGTAATATTTAATTTTTGAATAAATATAATTTAATGAATAAATAAAATCAAACTAGATTTTCTTATACATTCTCTTTACACATTCTTCGCAGACTTTAACGCCTTCAAATGTGATAACATTATCGCTTTCGCCACAGAATAGGCAAGTTGGCTGATACTTTCTAATTAGTAGACCATTGTCCTTAGGAAGAATTTCAATAGAATCTTCCTTTTCTAGATTAAACATCTGTCTAACTGGCTTAGGAATTACAACTCTGCCAAGTGTGTCAATTTTGCTTACATAACCGATCTGTCTCATACTTTTCACCTTCCAAAAAATACTACAAGCAGTAAATATCATACACGACAAAAATATACAAGCAACTACACTTATATACTTATTGCGATTTTATTCTACCAAATGATAAAATTTTTGTCAAGTATGTTCAAGTTGCAGTTTTTACCGTAAGTTTGATTTTAACAATTTATTCAAATAATTATGAACAAAAGTGGTAATATGTACATATGATTAATTATGTTTGGGGATTTTTAATAATAATTTCTGTGATTTGTGCCATTGTAACGGGAAATAGAGAAGGTGTTTCTTCCGGTCTTATGAATGGTGCAGAAAAGGCAACTAAACTTTTAATAACACTTTTTGGTGTAATTGTATTTTGGTCAGGTATTATGAAAGTGGCAGAAAGAAGTGGACTGACAGGAAAATTAGTGAAACTTCTGTCACCTATATTGAAAAGAATTTTTCCTGATGTTGATGAAAGCAGTAATGCTTTTCAAGCAATGGCTTTGAACATTAGTGCAAATTTAATTGGTATCGGTAATGCAGCAACACCCTTCGGACTAAGGGCAATGGCTGAACTGCAGAAAAATAACCTTAAGAAAGATACTGCTACCGACTCTATGGTTATTTTTGTTGTGATGAATACTGCCTCAATGCAACTTATACCGGCAACTATAGGTTTCCTTAGGGACAGCTATGGTAGCAAAGAACCATTTTCAATTATTCCTTGTGTTATTATTTGTTCTTTCTGTGCTTTATGTGTTGCGTTACTACTTGCTAAAGGATTAAATAGGGTGAAGTCTTGGAAATAATAGTACCGGTAACAGTTGCATTTGTTGTGCTTTACGGAATGATAAAGAAAGTTAAAATTTTTGATGCATTTATTGAAGGTGCAGTTGAGGGGTTACATACTCTTTATATGATTATTCCTACAATAACAGGACTTGTAGTTGCAGTTGAAATGTTGCAACAAAGTGGTACTATTGACTTGGTATGTAAAGCAGTAGAACCTTTAGCTGATTTTTTCAACTTTCCCAAAGAAATTGTTCCTATGGCAGTTCTCAGACCTATCAGTGGCAGTGGTGCTACTGCACTTCTAACTAATATATACGAGAACTATGGACCTGACTCTTTAGTAGGCAATATTGCCTCAGTTCTTGCCGGTAGTACAGAAACTACCCTTTATGCAGTTACAATGTACTTTGGCAGTGTTGGTATTACCAAAACAAGACATACACTTTTTGTAGGTTTACTTGCAGATTTTACTGCACTTGTTTTGGCAATTATGACCGTAAAATTAACATTGTAAAAGTTTTATTAAGTAGTATTTTTATCTAGACAAATTAATACTTGTGTTGTATAATAAATATAGCAATAAATAGTACTAATTTTATTAAATTAAAAAAGAAAACGGAGGAACTCTAATTATGAAAAAGACAAACAAAGTTATTTCTTTAGTTTTAGCTCTTGTTATGGCATTAAGTATTCTTGTAGTTATTCCTACTGCTTCTGCTACATCAACAGTTAGAATTAATGAAGTAAATGCAAATGTAGGATATTCTATTGTATATAATATCTATTTGCAAACTGATGAAAAGGCAAACACAATGGAAGGTAGACTAAACTATGACAATACTGTCCTAGATTTAACATCACTTTCTTTTGATACTGCTAATTCATTTGACTCAAGTGCATCTGTAAAGGGCGATATGACCCAGGTTAGCTTTAATGGTAAAAAGTCACTTTACGATTGTAAGTCAAGAAGAATGACTGTACTAACTGCTGTATTTAAGGTAACTAATACTAGCGATAAGTACACAAGTGCTACAACTGCTGATGCTGTTTCAGGTTGCTTTACAAAGCTAATTGGTGAAACAGGTACAGACCTAATGAAGCACATTAACACAAACATTACAACAAGAACAATCATCGGTGCAACTTCTATCAAGATGGCAAAGACATCTGTACTTCTTGATAACGGCAAGGGTGATAGCGAAGTTGTAAAGGTTAAGTCAGTAGGACCTGTAAACAATGATATAGATTCTTCTTACTCAGCAACTTATGTTTCATCAAACACAAAGGTTGTTAAGGTTTCAGGCAGAGGTACTTATGTAAGAATTATTGCAGTAGGTCCTGGTAAAGCAGAAGTTCGTTGTATCACTGATGGTAAATTAGCTACTGCTAAAATTAAGGTTACAGTTAAGCAGCCTGTAAAGAGCGTTAAGTTTAACAAAAAGTCTGTTAGACTACCTAAGAAGGGTGCTAAGGCAAAACTAAAGGCTACTGTTAACCCAACTAATGCAAGTGTTAAGAAGCTTACTGTTAAGTCAGAAAACACTAGGGTTGCTAAAGTTAATAAGTCTTCTGTAAACTCAGGTGCTACTATCACAGTAACTGCAGTTAAGAGGGGCAAGACTTATGTTCGTGCTACTGCTACAGACGGTTCAAAGAAATTCAAGAGAATTTTAGTTACAGTAAAGAAGTAATTTTTTACAAACTACATAAATTAAACGGCTGACATCTGTCAGCCGTTTTTTTATATCTGATGATTGATTATCCACTTCGTTAATTGTTGATAGGATATTTCATTTGAAGCAAGTTCTAATATTGTAGAAGAAAGATCATCTTGTGTATATTCAAGTTCAATTCCGTTTAAAGCTAAAAAAACTAACATCACATGTGCACCGATTCTTTTATTTCCATCAATAAATGGATGATTATTTACTAACCCAAAACATAATCGTGACGCTTTTTGTTGAATTGTTGGATATAAATCTTCATTTCCAAATTGCTGAAAAGGAGAATTTATGGCTGATTCCAATAAACCGACATCCCTTAACCCATCACTACCACCGGTTCCTGAGATTAGTTGACTGTGCAAAAGTAATATTTGTTATTTGGATAAAACAATCATTCTGCTAGTACCTTATAAGCCTCTTTATTTTTATCAATTAATTTTTTAGAAATTGATAAAATATCTTCATCATTTGCAGTTTGCATATTTTCTGCTTTACTAAATTCAACAATTAAATATCTTGGAGTATTGTTCTTTAGAATAACGGCAGAACCATTTTCGTCCACAAGTCTTGCTACTTTAGAAAAATTCTGATTTGCTTCTGTAATAGAAACAAGTGCGTTTGTATTAACTTTCATAAGAATACCTCCTTAACAAAATAGGATAAATTAATCCTATTTTTATTATATGTTAGTATTTCAAAAAAGTCAACCGATTATTTCCTTATCCTTACAAATTTTCTTAGGAGTGCTTTGCCGTTAAATGGGATAAGTGGGTACAGGTAGCTTTTGCCGGAAAGGGTTTTGTTTGAATATAACAAAATAATAATAAGGACTACACCACCGATTAAGCCGAAAATTGAGAAAAGCTCAGTTGCTATCAGTAACAAAATTCTTAGGAATTTTATTGCATAGGATAGCTCTTGACTCGGCTGAGAGTAGTTTGCTATTGTGACAAATGCCATATAAAGTATGGTTTCTGTACTGGCAAACCCGGCATCAATTGCAAATTCGGAAAGTGCAATACCACCGATTATTCCTAAAGTTGTGCTGAGCATTTCCGGCGTGTTGATTGATGCAAGTCGCAAACCGTCAATTGCAATTTCTATCAAAATAAGTTGCCAAAATATTGGAATTTTCTGAGGTTCACTTACAATTGTAAATTGGAAAAATGTTGGTACAAAATCAGGATAACGGTTAGTAAGTAACCAAAGTGGTGTGATGAAAATTGAAAGTAAAGACACAACATACCTTGAAATTTTTAGGTATGTGCCGGTTACAGGTGGGAAGTAGTAGTCATCAGCCTCTTCCATTAAATCAAAAATTGATGTGGGAATGATTATTGAAGATGGTGAGTTGTCTACGATTATTGCTATGTTGCCTTTTAGAATATTTGCTGAGGTGGTGTCAGGTCTTTCGGAATATTTTACCTTTGGAAATGGGTTTATCCACTTTGATTTTATTAATGCCTCAACAAATCCTTGTTGTGTCATAGACAGTTCTTCGGTTGTAATATTCTTAATTTTCTGCTCAATATTTTTCAGTAAATTTTTATCCACCTTGTTGTCCATATAAATTAGTGCAATATCGGTTTTGGACTTGTCACCGGCTTGTAAAGCCTTGATTGTAAGGTTTTTATCCCTGATTCTTCTTCTAATCAATACGCAGTTTTGTACAAATATTTCTGTAAAAGCATCCATACTGCCACGAAGAACCTTATCATTTTTAGGTTCAGCAGTTTCTCTTTGAGGATAACTTCTTGCATCAATTAAAATAATTTCATCAAGTCCATCTACTGAAAGAATTGCAATGCCTGACAGTAGTGCAGTTACAACAGCATTGGAATTTTTACTTTTATCAACTTCAATATATGGAACACAGTTTTCCACAAAAGTTTCGGTATTTGTGAAAAAGTCGTCCTCGGTAATTCCGTAGAAAAACTCCATCATCTTTTCCATAATAGCCTCTTTAAGAAGTCCGTCTATGAAATATAGAACGGACTTTCTTTTATTTATGCGAATAACTCTCTTGATAATATCAAAATTTTCATTAGCCCTGGTTAGCTTGTCTAGGACAGTTATGTTGTTTTCTATATTAGTATTAAACATTGTATCACCGATTTTATTTTTCCCAAAAGCTAATGCAATTATTGCATTTTTTGTAAACAAATTATGAACATTTCAAAGAAATTGCATAGTTATATGCAATTTTTCTCTTTTGTAGGGGTATGGGTGCAGGATGTTTTTTGGAGGTTGATATGAGAAAAAGAGATAAAACTTTTTGTGTTTATGTAGCACAAGGCAAGTCACTTGAGGAAGCATCAATCCTTAGTGGCTATGAAGAAAATAAAGGTGTTACCTTAATTACAAAACCTGAAATTATCAAGGAGATAACTGCTTTGCTAAAGGCAAAAGCAAACCTAATGAAGAACCTTTCTGTTATCGGTTATCAGCAACTTGCCTTTGGCAGTATTGCCGATTGTATTTCACTTGTAACAGAAGAAAAGGTCACTAAAGAAGATTTGCAGAATATGAATTTATTTATGATTTCTGAAATTAAGAAACCAAAGGATGGTGCAATGGAAATTAAATTTTTTGACAGACTAAAGGCACTTGAAAAGCTACAAAATTACCTTGACGGTGAAAGTCAATGTGTACCGTTTTATGAGGCTTTGGAAAAAGGTGCAAAGGCTTTAGGTGACAGTAATGAGTAGTTACAAACCATTTTCTAAAAAGCAAATGAAAGTCCTTACTTGGTGGTGCAGTAATTCTGCCGATAAAAGTAAAGATGCAATTATTTGTGACGGGGCAGTTAGAAGTGGCAAAACCTTTTGTATGTCAATTTCATTTGTTGCATGGACCTTTAGCACTTTTAACAATATGTCCTTTGCAATGTGTGGCAAAACAATCAGAAGTCTAAAGCGAAATGTAATAACACCTTTAATAAAGAACTTAACCGACCTAGGTTTTGAAACTAACCTAAAGAAAAGTGAGAACATTCTTGAAGTTATGTATAAGGGTATGGTAAATCGTTTTTACCTTTTTGGTGGTAAAGATGAAATGTCAGCATCACTTATTCAAGGTATCACTTTGGCAGGTGTGTTCTTTGATGAAGTGGCTCTTATGCCTAGGTCATTTGTTGAACAGTCTCTTGCAAGATGTTCTGTTGAGGGCAGTAAGTTTTGGTTTAACTGTAACCCTGAGTATCCGGGTCATTGGTTTTATTGTGAGTGGATAAAGAAATGCAAAATGAAAAATGCATTGTACCTTCATTTTGAAATGGAGGATAACCCATCTTTAAGTAAAGGAATGATTCATAGGTATCAGAGTTTGTACACCGGTGCATTTTATGAAAGATTTGTAAAGGGTAGGTGGGTTGCAACAACAGGTGCAGTTTATCCATTTATGGATAAGGATAATGCTTACTGTGATGTGCCTAAGGTTAAGTTTAGTGAATATGCAGTTTCTTGCGACTATGGTACGGTAAATCCTGCATCATTTGGACTTTGGGGTAAGTACCAAGATACTTGGTACAGAATTGATGAATACTACTTTAATTCCAGAGTTGAGGGTTATCAAAAAACTGATGAAGAACATTATTCTTCACTTGAAAAGTTGATAGGTAACAGACACCTATCATCCATTACAGTTGACCCCTCAGCAGCAAGCTTCATTGAAACAATAAAGCGACACAAGAGGTTCAATGTTGTACCGGCAAGGAACAATGTACTTGACGGTATCCGAAAAGTATCTACTGCACTAAAAGAAAATAAAATTAAAATATGTTCCAACTGTACAGACTCTATGAGAGAATTTTCCCTTTACCGTTGGGACGAAAGAGGTGGTAACGATTGTCCGATAAAGGAGAATGACCATGCAATGGACGATATTAGATATTTTGTAACAACAATTCTGAATAGTGAAAGTGGTTTCATAGCTTTTGCTACCAGAAGATAGGAGAGTTATGGGTATATTTAGAAAAAGAAAAGTTAAGGAAAAAGTTTCTATACTTTCTGCTCCACAAAATGACAGTTCATCACATCCATTTAATATTGTAGGTTCATACAGTCCATTAACCAAAGTTGAGCTTGACCTTTATTCTTCTCTTAGAGAGGCTTTGCCCATTATTGATGCAGCAATTTGTAAAATCAATAGGCTATTAGGTACATTTTCTGTAGATTGTGAAAGCAAAAAAACTAAGGCAATGGTTGATGATTTTTTTAGAAATGTTGATGTGTGTCAAGGTAATAAGGGTATGTATAACTTTATTTCTTGTTACTTTGATAACCTACTGACTTATGGTGAGGCAGTAGCAGAAATTGTTTTAACAAGTGACGGAAAAAATATTAGAGCATTGTACAACACCGACCCTAGGGATGTAACACTGATTGAAAAGGACAGTCCTCTTAACCTTGTGGTGTGTAGCAACAGTAAAGGCATAAATGAGGAACTTCCTTATCAAGATTTGTTTGTAACATCAATGCTAAACCCTGAGTCAGGCAGAAGTAGAGGTGTGTCAATCCTAAGAGGTTTGCCATTTGTAAGTGGTATTCTGTTAAAGATTTTCAATGCTTTGGGACAGAATTGGGATAGAGTGGGCAATGTGAGATTTGCAGTTACATATAAGCCTGACAGCAACAGTGGTTCATCAGCTTATACAAGAGAAAATGCACAACAAATAGCCGATGAATGGTCAAGGGTTATGCGTAACAAAAACAGTGTATGTGACTTTGTTTCGGTAGGTGATGTGTCAATAAAGACTATCGGTGCTGATAATCAGGTTCTTGATTGTGATCTGCCTATTAGACATATTACAGAACAGATTGTAGCAAAACTTTCTGTACCACCATTTTTGCTTGGTTTAAGTTGGAGTACTACTGAAAGAATGAGTAGCCAACAAGCTGATATTCTTACAAGTGAACTTGAGTGTTACAGAGAAATTTTAAATCCTGTAATTGAGAGAATAGCAAGGGTATATTTAAGTTTAAATGGTATTGATGAAAAGGTAACTGTAAAGTGGACACATATTAATTTACAAGATGAACTTGAACTTTCTGAGGCAAGACTAAACAAGGCAAATGCCTTAAAAATTGAAAAGGAAATTGAAAGAGAGTTTGGCGTTAAAGAAAGTGAGGAGGGTATTTTAGAAACTGTATGAAGAAAGGTTTAGTAATTAAATCAAATGAAAATTTAGCTGAGGATATTGCCCTTATAAATACCTACACAAGAAGTGACTTAACGGAAGATGAAGTATATACATTTTCTGTTGTACTTTGTGACAATGAAGTTGATAGGGACTATGAAAGGTTTACTGTGGAAAGTCTTTTTGCACTTGAAAAACTTTTTGTAGGTAAAACCGGTATTATGGACCATTCACCAAAGGCTGAAAACCAACTTGCAAGAATTTACAAAACTGAGGTACAGGCAGTTGAGGGTGAAGTCACCACAACAGGTGATCAGTACTTTAGGCTTATAGCAAAAGCCTATGTGCCTAAAACCGAAAGTACCAAGGACTTTATCAGTAAGCTGGAAACAGGAATTCTAAAGGAAGTAAGTGTCGGTTGTAGTGTAGAAAGCACCTTGTGTTCAATTTGTGGTAATCCTATTAATTCATCAATGTGCAATCATCATAAAGGTGAATATTACGGTGATACTCTTTGTTACGGTGAATTAACCGGCGTAAAGGATGCATATGAATGGAGCTTTGTGGCAGTACCATCACAGAAAAAAGCAGGTGTAATTAAGTCATTTTTAAAAGGAGAGAATTTTATGGAAGATATTATTAAGTGCCTAAAAAGCGAAAAGCAAGTTACCCTTAATAAAGATGAAAAGGTAAAACTGCTTTCATACATTCAAAGTCTTGAAAAGGATGCTGAATGTGGTAGGGCATATAGAGAAAGTGTGGTTAAGGACATTATGCGACTTTCTCTAATTAGCAAAAGTGGGATTTCAAGTACAACAATGGAGTCTATTGTAAAGACACTTTCTATTAATGAGCTTTGTGAACTTAGAAATGTGTATCAGGACAGAGCAAGTGAAAGGCTACCTATTGTGCCACAATCCTACAAAGAAAATAAAAGTGTAAGTAACAAAAATCAAGAATTTACTATTTAACGGAGGTTTATATGAATATTAATTTTAACGGTTATGATGAAAACTCAGTTACTATGTTAGCTGATACTACTCTAAAAGAGGGAGAACAGAATGTGCTTGTTACTGTTGGTGCAAACGGTACTGCAACAGTAGCAAAGGCAACTAAGCCTTTCCTAGGTGTTTGTACTTGTGTAAGGGACGGTTATGCAACTGTACAGACAAGAGGTTATTGCAAGGTGAAAACCACAGCAAAACTTAGCCTAGGTAGTGTATCGCTTGTAGCATCAAGTGACGGTAAGGTAGCAGAGAACAGTGCAGGTAAAATGTACTTTGTACTGGACTCAACAGATAATGAATCAGGAATTTTACTATAAGGAGAATGAATATGAGTAACTATAAAAATATTTCTTTAGAAAAAGGTATGTACGGTGTAAAGGGTAAGAGCTTTACAGATGTTCTTGAAGAACTAGACCCATCAGAAAACTACAGAGGTACTTCTCTGGAAAATCTAGATGCATTTTCTCGACAGTTAAAGCGATTTGACATTAAGGTTTCAGGTAAAGGTAGTGACACAGTTGATAAGTTCTTTTCAACAAGCAGTTCATCAGCACTGTTTCCGGAATATATCAGCAGAGCAGTAAAGCAAGGTATGGAACAGGCTGATGTACTTTCTGACATTGTAGCAACTACTACAATGATTGACGGTATGGACTACCGTTCAATTACTTCAGAACCTACAACTGATGATAAGTCACTAAAGGTTGTTATGGAAGGTACACAGATTCCACAGACAACTATCAAAACTCAGGATAACCTAATTAAGCTACATAAAAGAGGCAGAATGTTAGTTTCTTCTTATGAAGCAATCAGATTTCAGCGACTTGACTTATTTACTGTCACACTAAAGCAGATTGGTGCATATATTGCAAGAGCACAGCTTAAGGATGCAGTTGATGTACTGATTAACGGTGACGGTAACGGTAATCCGGCAAGTACAATCAATACTTCTTCAACAGGTAACATCAGTTACGGTGATCTTGTAAAGTTATGGAGTTCACTAAGCCCTTATGAGCTTAACACAATTATTGCACCTACTTCTTCAATGGAAAAGCTACTTTCACTTACAGAAATGAAGGATTCGGTAGCCGGTCTAAACTTTCAGGGTACAGGCAAAATGATTACACCTATGGGTGCTAATGTTATCCATACACCTGAAATTACAGGCAACTATATTATTGGTGTTGACAAGAATTGTGCATTAGAGATGGTTAAGGCCGGTGATGTGCAGACAGAGTATGACAAGCTAATTGACCGTCAGCTAGAGAGAGCAGCAATTACTTCTATTGCAGGTTTCGGCAAAATCTTTACAGGTTCTGCTAAGGTACTAAAGTACTAGAGGTGATAACTTGGGAATTAATGAAGTAGCAAAGAAATTTCTGTTACTGTCCGGTATTGATGAAAGTGAACTTAGCAAGTATCTGCCACTTATCAGAGAGTCAATTGCCTATGTAAAGTCAATTCTAAAGGAAGAAGTTGATGTTAAAGAGAACAGTACATTACTAAGTTCTGCTTGTGGTACATATGCTTATTACAATTGGAGTTTGTTCTATAGCCAAAGTAATGTTAGCTACTTTAAGGCAGGTGACTTAACTGTTTCCAAAAGCAGTGAAAGCAAAGTTACCGAAAGGGCATATTCACTATGGAAAGAAAGTCTAAAGGAAATTGCTAGGTTCACAAAGTCATCTGACTTTTACTTTAAGGGTGTTAGTGTATGAATATAAGTTCTTCAATTACAAAGTCCTTTAGAGAATACGGCAACAAAATAACTGCCTTGTCAAAGGACAATGTAAGTACAATTTACGGTTTTATTCAGCCACTAAACTATAAATCCCATAGTAATATTTATGAAAGCACAAATATCTCTGCCAGGGATAAAATGTATTATCTTTTAGTAGCAGAAAAGGACAGTGCAGTAGACAGTAACGACAAACTGATTCTTGATAATTCAACATATGAGGTTATTAAATGTCAGAGTTATATGTATCAGAATAAATGTATGTATAAGTGGGCAATACTAAAGTTATGTTACCCTATTTTGGAGGATGATTTTAGTGGTAATTCATAATGATAAGGTTGAAGATATTATTAAGAAAATCAAGCTAAGTAAAGACCTTGATGATGTAAGATTTGTAAAAGCCTATAACGGTAAGCTAAAAGAAACACCACTTGGTGGAATACTTGTTACCGTAAATAATGGTGTTAATATTGTAAATTCTTTTGCCGGTGGATTTGCCGGTAACGGAATGAGTGGTGAAAATATAAAGTCAGAGTTAAAGCTGAATATTTACTGTCCCTACCAAAACGGTGGGGATGGTATCACCCATACAATAAATTCTATTGTGGAGCTTTTACCTAAAGCAGACAGTGACAATATTATAAGCAGTATAAATGTTTCTGAAATAAAGTATAGCCAAGAGTATGAGGCAGTGTATAGGACACTTTCTCTATCCTTAGATTATTTAGATTACAGAGGTGAGTAAATGATAGGTACAATGGATTTAATGAAAAATTTAGTTATCACTATTGATGACAAGGTAGTAGGTGGAGTAGTTGGACTTACATCGGAAGTAAATTCATCTACCACTAAGATTAATGAATATATGTGTGGCAATAGTTACGGTGTAACAAGTGAAAATGTTGATTATACCCTTACACTAACTTTAGCAAGTAACCACAACACTTTTCCTCATAATGAATTTACCCTAAAGCTAAAGCAAAGTAACTACACAGTAATGTATTACAACTGCAAAATTTTAGGTGAAAGAGAATATACAAAGGATGGCTTTGTGTATAGAGAATTGCTGATAACTTCTTGTGAAAGAAGGTCATTTAATGAATAAGGAATTCTTGGAATTTGCCGATAAGCTGGTTGATAAATCTGCTTGTGAAAATATTTCCAAAATTATCAGTAGGGATATTCGCAGATACAGCAGAAAAATTATTGACACAAAGGATTTGAAAAAATGAAGATAGCAAAAATGAGTTTCAAAAATCATTTCTGGACCTATAACCCATCAACAGTAAAACTACTTTCCAATAGAGAAATTGTGGAACAAAAAATTCCTATGGGCAATAACCTTATTCAAAACTTTGGCAGAAACAGTAGAGTAATTACAGGTGAAGGTTATCTCTTTGGTGAAGATTGTTTTAGTCAGTATGATTCTTTGTGGAAGGTACATAAAGAAGAAACTTCAGGACTGCTGACAATTCCTAAATTCTCTGTAATGAATAGCTACTTTACAAGTCTTGAAATTGTAGGTGAACCTAAAGAAAATCTGATTTCCTATAAATTTACTTTTGTTGAAGATATGTCCGGTATTGATAAAACTTATTTACCATCATTTTGTTATGCTGAAAGTGGTGAGTCACTATGGAATATCAGCAATAAATATAATGTTGGTATTGAAAGACTTATGTTACTGAATAATCAGCTGAAAAATCCTTTTGACTTAAAGGTAGGGGATAAGGTGGCATTATGTTAGGTGTATATATTTTTGATGATAAGGGTAACATTATATGCTTTGAAAAGCCCTTGTCATTGACTATTGATATGAGTTTAACTGTTCCGTGTGACAGTGCTACTGTTGTGTTGCCTTATAAAAATTATGCTGATGGTGCAGAGATTAAAATTTATAATGAGACTGACCTTATCTTTGTTGGGGTTATTGATGAAGAAATCAGCATTTTTAATACTACAGGTAACTATAAAAAGTATGTAGCAAGAAGTAAGATGGCCTTGCTACTGGATAATCAAGCCTATCCTACAGAATTGAATAATGTTACAAGAACATATTTAGGTAATAAATATCTTAAAGATTTTTCTATTGATTTTGATAATGGTGAGGAAGTTTATACCGGAAAGATTACCGTTGATAACGGTATGACTGTTTATGATATTTTTGCAGAATATTGTGATAAGGTATTTTCTTCTTTACCTAGAATGACACCTAAGGGTAAGCTGATTTTTTACAGTAATATTGACAGTGAAATAACTTTAAGTAACTTGAGCTACACCTCACTAATCGAAAATAAAAAGAGATGTGAGAAAATCTCCAAAGTATCCTTAATGACAAATTCAAGATTTTACGACTATATAATTGAGAATAAAGAAACTAAGGGTACTTCAATATGCAGAGAAAGATTTTTGGATGCATCAGTAGGTAAAAATGTTTATCCGGAAAATGGTGAAAATTTAATAGAAAATTCTAACTTAAACAGTTATGAAGTACAGGTAACTTGCCCATATAACTTAACCTACTGTTTAGGCTATAAATGTAAGGTTGAAAGTATAGCAGAAAAATTGCAAGTTGCAGAAATAGAATATTCCTATAATTCAAAAGGTGAAGAAACAAAGTTAATTTTAAGAAGGTGTAAATAAATGTGGTTAACCGGTTATATTGCAAAGGAAAATTCCCCTAAATCAAAGTGTGGTGAAGTGGTAAAAAGTGATGACAATACAGTAAATGTGTTTTCTTCTGTAGAGCAAAGTAATGTAAAGGTTGCTTTGCCCTATGGGTTGTATTCTGTTCCTGTTGTTGGAGAAAATTCTGTAATTATCCCTACAGAAAACGGCAATGTTGTTGTGGGAGTATGTAACAACAATTCCCATAATTTAGAAGTAGGTGAGGTGCTGCTGTGTAGTGCAGGTGGTGCAAAAATTCTTCTCAATAATAAAGGTCAAGTGCTGATAAACGGCAAGGTGATTTCTTGATGTATGATTTAAAGGTTAAAGATGGTGGTACAGTTTTCTTAGGTAATACAGAAGAAAAAGTTTATGATGTTGATAGTATTTTTCAGAGAATAGAATTGTGCCTTTCTCTTGATAAAGGCAGTTTTATTTATAATAAAAATTTAGGTTCAACTATTCCTAAACTTGATTACTCTACTGAAGAAGATTTGGCACAACTTGAAATGTACATAAATCAATGTGTATTTAATATTGTAAATACTAGGGTAACTGTACTGTGGGTAGATAAAGAGAAACAGACTGTTAATATTAGCCTAAAACTAGGTAATAAGGAATATGTAAGAGAGGTGAATGTGTGTGGTAGATTATAATGAAATACTAACTACAATGGAAAATGCCTATAAAGAGAAAACAGGCTTTGTACCGGATGAATATTCTGACCAAGGTATTAAGTTTAGAATTTTAGCCGGTGAACTTTTTAACTTTTCAAGTCAATTAGATTTTTTGGAAAAACAAATGTTCCCTACAACTGCAACCGGTAAGTACCTTGACTATCATTGTGCAGAAAGAGGTGTCACCAGAAAGCAAGGTGCAAAAGCTACCGGTAGTGTTTTTTTTACACTTGACTCACCAACAGAAAGTACACTATTAATACCTAAGGGTACTGTTGTTTCTACATCAGGGGAAAATCCATTGAGATTTGTCACTACAATAAACGGATATGTTTCAGTAGGAGGTACCTTTGCTATTGTAGATGCTGAGGCTGAATCGGTAGGCAAAAAATATAATATAGCTATTAAGAAGATTGCTACCTTGGTTTCTCAAGTGCCAGGTGTCTATTCGGTAACAAATAAAGATGTTTTTGAGGATGGTGAAGATATAGAAACAGATGAAGAACTTAGAAGTAGATTGATGTACATATATAAGCACCACAACAACGGTACTAATATTGCTTTTTATAAGTCACTTGCCGAAAGTATGGAGGGTGTATATTCTGCCGGTGTTGTACCTAAAAACAGAGGTGCAGGTACTGTAGATATTTTTATTTCTAAAAAAGGTGAAATGGCAGATGCTACCTTGGCTTCTAATGTACAGAGAGTTATAACAAAGGAAAGAGAAGTTAATGTTAACACAGTAGTATATAGTGCAACTGCCTCATATGTAAATATCGGTGTAAAGCTGGAACTTGAAAGTGGTTATAGCTTTGCTGATATTAAGAGTAAATGTGAAACCTTGCTGAGAGATTATGTTTCAAGTTTAGGTGTAGGTGGTTCATTCTTTCTTTCACGAGTTGCTGAAAAGGTGCAGAGTATTGACGGCATAAAGCGTTTTCAGTTTGATGATGCTTTAACTACCGATATGGTAGTGGATAACAAGCATTTTCTAAAGCTAAATACTTTACAGGTTACGGAGTTGTAAAATGGATATTTACAGTAGAATTATCAGTATTATTTGTAACTTTAAAGCCTATAACAAGGACAATGTGAATTTGCAAAGTGAAATGTATGCTTATTCAAAAGGTCTTGAAATTATCAGTAACAGACTAATGAATGTTGAGAAAGAATGTTTTGTTTCTACAGCAGAGGACTATGGACTTACTGTTAAGGAAAGATACTTTGACTCAATAACCAGAGCAAGTGATGTAAAATCTAGAAGAGAGATGTTACTTTCTTTACTTTCTGTTAATGAAACCGATTTTAATTTAGACGGTATGAATAAGTTTATGAAACAGTTTCCTGTATCATCAAAGATAACTGAATTTGCAACTACAAACAGAATACTTATTACCTTTGATAAAAATGATTGGATAGTAAGTAATTTTGATTTTGTGAAAAGTTGTGTGGAAGATTTCTTCCCATCACATTTAAATATTCTGTTACAAATTAATAAATAAAATAAGGGACAGTCTGCTTAGTGCAAACTGTCCCTTTTGATATATATTTATATGTCTAAACCAAATAAATTATGTAGTATTGACTCAATAGCAAAGTCATTGCCGTAATTCATTACATAATAATCTTTAAGATAAACAAATCCAATAGTGATAAGAGAAAGTACAATTATCAAAATCAAAACTTTTCTAAAAGTATGTTTCTTTTTCTTCCTAACCACTTGGTTGTAACCGTCATTATAGTCCTGTCTGTCAATATCATCATTTCTACTTTGTTTAGAATGTGAGTAATATTGTTCCTGACTGTTAACATTGTTAGGTCTAGGTGTATTTTTGTATTTTCCTTTAGCTATCATTTGGTCAAATTTATGTTCGGCATTAGTAGCTAAAGTGAATTTGTTAACTGCTTTGGTAATGTCATATTGATCAATATCTTCCAAACTTAAAATTTCTGTTTCACCATATCTGGCAGAATAAAATACAAGGTTGTCAATTGGAAAAGCATTTTCTTTATTGCCAAAATCTCTGTTGATTTCTGTCAGCAAAAAGTGAACCATACTTTTTGTAACTCTATCCCTAGGATAGCTTGTACCAATATCGGTTCTAAGGTCAATGATAGTTTTGTCAATAATCATATCACATTCAGTCTCACCGATTAAACATTCACCAAAACCAAAGTTAGGGTTAAAGATAATTTTGCTTTCAGGTCGCAAAACTCTCGGAATGAAACTTTTGCCAAATTTAAGTGCCATTTCTTTAATCTCGATAACCTCATCAGGTGTTGCCGGTGTAAAGAACTGACTAAGGTCTGATGGAATAGCTGCTTTTCTGTAGCAAATATCTAACTTAGCTAAGAAGAAACAATGCTGAATAATATTGTTTGTTGAGTTGTCCTCACCGTCAATATAGTTTTGAAGTTGCATTGTAGCATATTCATATCTTTCATACACTTCTTGAAAGTAGCTTTTCTCAATCTTAGGTTGTAGATTTCTGATACTTCTTTCTGCAATGCTATTTTCAAATGGATTACAGTTAGTGGTGTCGTTACAGTAAGCTGCAACAATTACCTTAGCTATGTAGTGAAAAGCAAGTTCTATTAAAATATGTGACATATCACCTTTAACACGCATAGGCACATATAGCTTGTATTGACTAGAGAAAGGTTCATTACCTGATAAAGTAGAGAACAAATCTTCATTAGGTACAATGCTTGATACAGCAGACATTATCATTTCATCATTTGCTGTGTTGCCATATAAGTATGAATCAATTGCCACAAAATCACCGTCCGTTTATTTCTAAAAATTAGTCTAAACTTTATTATAATTCATCATAAGAAAAATTGCAAATATATCCATTATAAATGAATATATTATTTGTTCTTTTCGTTAAATCTTCTTTTTAGATTTTCATAAACAGAGTAAGGAATGTTAAGGTTGCCTTTGCCTGTACCCATTTTTATTTCAGGTTTGTTCTCACCATGAAAGTCACTGCCACCACTTTTGATTAGGTGGAATTCATCAGCTAACTTTTCGGCAATAGCAGTTTGTTCTTCACTGAATTTAGAGTAATAAACTTCCATACCGTCAAGACCTTTTTCTTTAGCTACTGTTAGAAATTCTCTGATTTTATCTTCTGTCTTTAAGTTTAGGAATGGATGAGCCAATACAGAAACTGCACCGATACTGTTGATGTATTCTATTGTGTCTGTGGCTGATAACTTTTCAGGTGGGGTATATAGCCCGTTACTTGGGTTAAGGTACTTTTCAAAAGCCTCACTTACACTTTTAACATAACCTTTATGCATCATATAGTTTGCAATAACTGCTCTATTGATGTTACCGTTAGGTGTTGTGTTTTTAATATCCTCATATGTAAGGTTAAAGCCCTTTTTAATAAGGTTGTTAACTAGGTTAATGTTGCTTTGTTCCTTTTTCTTAAGTTCATTCTTAACCTTTTCTTCAATCTCACTGTAAAATTCTTTAGGAATAAATAATCCTAAAATATGTAATTCAGTTCCTTTATAGTCAGTAGAAAATTCAATACCACCTACAAGATGGATGTTGCTACTGTTAGGAGTATTTAAAAATCTATCTAAACCTAAAATAGTGTTGTGGTCAGTTAGTGCAATAGCAGAAAGATTACTTTCCTTTGCAATTTCAACTAATTTTTCCGGTGTAAATGTGCCATCGGAAAATATTGAATGATTGTGCATATCACATTTCATTTTTATCACCTCAAGGGTATTTTATCACAACTGAAATATTAAGTAAATTATATGTTTAAAATAAAGAATTTTCAGCCGAAAATTGATGGAATAATTATTAAAACAAACAGTATAATTTTTATAAAGAATTATAGGATAAATAGTGAAAAATAATTACAGTATAATTATAATTTTGCAGTTTATTTAGTTAAAAAATTAAAGTGTTTTGTAAAATTTAGGTTAATTTTTTAACAATGAAAACACACAATATGTAGTTATTGTGATAAGGGTAATACACTATATACATATATTGATAAATCAAAAATGTAAGAATATACTGTTATAAATTTCTAAAAACGTGAAAATAACGGTCAATTATTCTTTAAATTGCACTATAAAATTAACTAATATTTCGATTTTTTTGGTATTTACAATAATTATTCAAAATAGTTATGATTTTTACTTGTATTTTAGAGAAATAGTAGTATAATGAATTTGGTTAGAAAAAAAGACCCAAAAAGTAATAGTAGAGGTGGATAGAAAATGATTAATTTTAAGCAATGGGACGGCTTTGAAGGCCGTATGTGGAAAGAAGAAGTCAACACTCGTGACTTTATCCAACACAACTACAAACCATACGATGGTGATTCATCATTCCTAGAAGGCCCAACAGAAGCAACTGATAAGCTATGGGGCGTTCTACAGGATTTACAGAAGAAAGAAAGAGCTCAGGGTGGTATCCTAGATATGGAAACAGAAGTTGTTTCTACTCTAACAGCTTATGGCCCTGGTTATATTAGTGAAGAAACTAAGGATCTTGAAAAGATTGTTGGTCTTCAGACAGATAAGCCACTTAAGAGAGCATTTATGCCTTTCGGTGGTATTAAGATGGCTGAACAGGCTTGTACAACTAACGGTTACACACCTAACCCTAAGTTCCACAAGATCTTCAATGAATACAGCCGTACACATAACCAAGGTGTATTCGATGCTTACACACCAGAAATGAAGAAGGCTCGTCATAACAAGATTATTACAGGTCTTCCAGATACATACGGTCGTGGCCGTATCGTTGGCGACTATCGTAGAGTTGCTCTTTACGGTATTGATTACCTAATCGAAGAAAAGAAGCATGACTTTGCTAACACAGGCGACGGCACAATGACAGATGACGTTATCCGTCAGAGAGAAGAACTTTCTCTACAGATTAAGGCTCTAAATGATATGAAGACTATGGCTCAGGCTTATGGTTACGACATTTCAGAACCAGCAAGTAACGCTCACGAAGCTTGTCAGTGGCTATACTTCGGTTATCTAGCTGCTATCAAGACTCAGAACGGTGCTGCAATGAGTGTTGGTAGAATTTCAACATTCCTAGACATCTACATTCAGAGAGATCTAGAAAACGGAACATTAACAGAAAAAGAAGCTCAGGAACTAATCGACCACATGGTAATGAAATTCCGTATGGTTAAATTCGCTCGTATCCCATCATACAATCAGCTATTCTCAGGTGACCCTGTTTGGGCTACACTAGAAGTTGGTGGTACAGGTGTTGACGGTCGTTCAATGGTAACAAAGACAGACTTCCGTTTCCTACACACACTAGAAAATATGGGACCTTCACCAGAACCAAACCTAACTGTTCTATATTCTTCATCACTTCCAGAAACATTCAAGGACTATGCTGCACAGATTTCAATTCGTACAAGCTCAGTTCAGTATGAAAATGATGATGTTATGAAGCCTGTATGGGGTGACGATTACTCAATCTGCTGCTGTGTATCTGCTACTCAGACAGGTAAGGAAATGCAGTTCTTCGGTGCTAGAGCTAACCTAGCTAAGTGTCTTCTATACGCACTAAACGGTGGTGTTGATGTTAAGACTCGTGAACAGGTTGGTCCTGCTTACAAGCCATACGAAGGTGACACTCTAGAATATGATAAGGTTATTGATAAGTATACAACAATGATGGACTGGCTAGCTGGTCTATATGTAAATACACTAAACCTAATCCAGTATATGCACGATAAGTATTATTATGAAGCAGCTGAAATGGCTCTTATTGATACTGATGTTCGTCGTACATTTGCTACAGGTATTGCAGGTTTCTCACATGTTGTTGACTCACTAAGTGCTATTAAGTACGCAACAGTTAAGCCAATCCGTGATGAAGACGGTATCATCGTTGACTTCGAAACAGAAGGCGACTTCCCTAAGTATGGTAACGATGATGACAGAGCTGACGAAATCGCTCTATGGCTACTAAAGACATTCCTAGATATGATTAAGAAGCGTCACACATACCGTGATTCTGAAGCTACAACATCTATCCTAACAATCACATCTAACGTTGTTTATGGTAAGGCTACAGGTACTATGCCTAACGGTCGTAAGGCCGGCGAACCACTATCACCTGGTGCTAACCCAAGTTACGGTGCAGAACAGAACGGTCTACTAGCTTCTCTAAACTCAGTTGCTAAGCTACCATATCACTGGGCACTAGATGGTATTTCAAATACTCAGACAATCAACCCAGACGCTCTAGGTCACTCAGAAGATGAAAGAGTTAATAACCTAGTTCAGGTTATGGACGGTTACTTCGATCAGGGTGCTCATCACCTAAATGTTAATGTATTTGGTAAGGATAAGCTAATCGACGCTATGGAACACCCAGAAAAAGAAGAATATGCAAACTTCACAATCCGTGTTTCAGGTTATGCTGTTAAGTTCATCGACCTAACTCGTGAACAGCAGCTAGATGTTATTGCTCGTACTTGTCATGCAAGCATGTAATATAACAGGTAGAATTAATACTTACGAAACTTTTGGTCTGGTTGACGGACCGGGTGTTAGATATGTGGCATTTTTACAGGGTTGCAATATGCGTTGTAAATATTGCCACAACCCAGACACTTGGGACAAAAACGCCGGTGATGAATTAACTGCTAAACAGCTTTTTGATAAGGCTTATAGATATAAGAATTATTGGAAGAACAACGGTGGTATTACAATCAGTGGTGGTGAACCACTGTTACAGATTGATTTTGTAACAGAGGTTTTCAGACTAGCTAAGGAAAAGGGCGTTCATACTACCCTTGATACTTGTGGTCAACCATTTAAAAATGACCCTGAGTTTCTAAGTAAGTTTGATGAACTAATTAAATATACCGACCTTGTTATGCTTGACATTAAAGAAATTGAAAGTGATAAGCATAAGGAACTAACAGGTCATAAGAATGAAAATATTCTTGCTATGGCTCAGTATCTATCAGATAAGGGTGTTCATATGTGGATAAGACATGTTCTTGTTCCTAACCTTACTGATGACGAAGAAGGTCTAAAGAAGTTAAATCAGTTTATTAAACAACTTAAAACTGTAGATAAGGTTGAGATTCTTCCTTATCATACACTAGGTCTTATGAAGTGGGAAAAGTTAGGTATTCCTTACCCACTTGACGGCTATAAAATTCCAACTGCTGAAGAAGTTGAAAAAGCCGAAAGACTCCTAGAAATTAAGAAATAATTATAAGCAAGTGATGACTTATGTTGTCACTTGCTTTTTTATAGGGAAAATTATAAAAATTCAGAAATATATAAAATTACCCCATAGCACAAGCTATGGGGCTTTTTGTTGGTTAAGATATTAATAAATCTAAATTATCTTTTCTTATATAGAACCAGTTCTGGGTTAATTCCATTTTCTTCATATGTTGATACAAGGATAAAGTCTATATTTGCTACTATACCGAAATATCTTTCTCCACCAGTTCATCTTGTGATAAACCTTTCTTTGTCCTTAGTTCAAGGATTATGTCCTTTGTTTCCATATTATTCACCACCTATTTGTATTATAATGTAAATTGTTTATTAGTACAAGCAACTCCTTGTTGCCATTATTTTTATTTTGTTTGCATTTAGTAATTTCACAAATTACTATAAAAATAGCCTCTGCTATTTTGCAGAGGCTAATAATAATTGAGTTTGAAAATTATGCCAAGATTTCGTCAGCAAGTTTTTCCATTTCTTTATATGTATCTTCTGTTGCCTTGGACTTAATTGTAACTACTGTATCACAGATAGTAACATTCTTCATTTCTTCCAGGTAACCCTTCATAGTTCTTGCAGCAGTAGGTGCCCATGAACCGTTTTCTACAATAGCTACCTTTCTGTTCTGATAAGCCTTAATCTTTAGATGATGTAGGAAGTCTGCCATTACAGGGAACACACCTGCATCATATGATGGAGCAGCAACAATTAACTTGCTATATCTAAATGCATCTTCAATAGCCTCTGCCATATCACATCTTGAAAGGTCAGTTACAACAACTTCCTTGTCTGTCTTAGACTTTAGGATTTCTTCCAGCTTACCTACTGCCTCAGTTGTGTTGCCATGAATTGAACAATAAGCAACAAATACACCATCTGTTTCAGCCTGATAAGTTGACCAAGTGTTGTATAGGTCTAGGTAGTAGCCTAGGTTTTCTGTTAGTACAGGACCATGAGTAGGACAGATAATCTGAATGTCAAGCTTTGATGTTTTCTTTAGTAGTCCTTGTACAGGTACTCCATACTTACCTACAATGTTAAAGTAGTATCTTCTAGCCTCACAAGCCCAATCTTCATCAGTATCTAATGCACCGAACTTACCGAATGCATCAGCAGAGAACAGTACCTTATCTGTGCTGTCGTATGTAACCATAACTTCAGGCCAATGAACCATTGGTGCCATTACAAAACTTAATGTATGAGTACCAAGTTCAAGAGTATCACCTTCAGCAACAACCTTTGAAGTTGTTTCTAGGTCAAGACCTGTAAACTGCTTTAGAAATAGGAAAGTTTTCTTGTTACCTACCAAAGTGATTTCAGGGTACTTCTTGATACAAGCCTCTACAGAACCGGAATGGTCAGGTTCCATATGGTTTACAACCAGATATTTAGGTGTCTTACCGTCAAGAACTTTCTCAACATTTTCAAGCCACTCATCAGTTTTTCTTTTATCAACTGTATCAATAAGTGCAATATTTTCATCCATAATAACATAAGCATTATATGCAATACCGTTAGGAATTATATACTGACTTTCAAACAAATCAAGAGTTTTATCATCACAACCAACATAAGTAATATCTTTTGTTATTTCTTTAATCATAATTAATACCTCTCTTTCTTAATTAAGGATAGAATATCACATTTTATTCATATTTTTATTCTAGTATAGAATTATATATGTTATTTTTTAATAAAATAATTGTTAAGAATAGCCATAACTTAAAATAAATATCAATAAAACAGAAATGATTATTATTTTCAGCATTATGTACAACTAAACGGTTTATTTCTTGTGCAAAATAATGAACATTGAATTTAAAATATACATTGTACATATCCTTAAATAATGTTAAAATCAATATACTAAACTAAATAAGAGGTGAATATATTGAAGAAATTACTAAAGCACTTTAAGCCTGCAATCATTCCTATTATTTTCGTTGTAATTTTGCTAGTAATTCAGGCTTATTGTGACTTATCATTGCCAACATATATGAGTAATATTGTCAATGTTGGTATTCAGCAGTCCGGTATTGAAACTGTTACACCGGAAAAAGCTCCAAAAAGTGAAATGGATAAAATAGAGCTTTTTATGGACAAAAATGACAAAGACTTTGTAAATTCTCAGTATAAAAGTGAGAAGTACAAAAACAAAGATATTCTTGTATTAAAGGAAAATATCGGCGATAAAAATGCCGATAAACTTGCCGATAAGCTAACAAAGCCTATGCTTATCACTTATATGTTAGAAAAGAGTGAGAAAGGCGAACTTTCTTCCGACTCAGTAAGTGGCAAGATTGACAACAAGGACTTCCAAGAGATTATGGAAAATGGTGTTAAAGAAATGACACCTGAAAACCAAATGAAGTTTATGGAAATCAATAAGAAGTCTCAAGCCGGTGAAACAGTTGATATGTTTGAGATTTTGCCTTTATTCAGCGAAAACACTATGAGTCAAATTACTGATGTAATGAACGACAAGTTAAAGGCATTTGACAAACTAGGAGAGGACACAATCACACAGGTTGTAACACCATATACAGAAAGCCTTATGAAGTCTGCCGGTGTTGATACTGACCAGGTTAGAATGAATTACCTATTTAAAGCAGGTGCATTAATGCTTGGTTATGCCGGTGTAATCTTTGTATGTATGATTGCCGTTTCCTTACTTGCATCAATTATCGGTGCTAGATTCTCTAAGGATATTAGAAGTCATGCATATAACCAAATTATCAACTTCTCAGCCAGTGAGTCAAACAAATTCAGTAATGCTTCATTAATTACAAGATGTACAAATGATATTCAGCAAATTCAGATGGTTGTTGTAATGATGCTAAGAATGATTATCTATGCTCCAATCTTAGGTATCGGTGCATTATTAAAGGTAACTAATATGAGTTCCGGTATGGTATGGGTTATTGCCTTAGCAGTTGGCGTTATCCTTGTACTTGTTTCAACACTAATGACAGTAGCAATGCCTAAGTTTACTGCACTTCAAAAGCTAGTTGATAAGGTAAACCTAGTTTCAAGAGAAATTCTTACAGGTCTACCTGTTATCAGAGCATTTAGCCGTGAAGACCACGAAAATGAAAGATTTGACGATGCAAACAAAACTCTTACAAAGACTAACCTATTTGTAAACAGAGTTATGGCAATTATGATGCCTGCTATGATGTTTATTATGAACGGTACAACAGTACTTATTGTTTGGGTTGGTGCTAATGAAACTAATGCAGGTAATATGCAAGTCGGTGACATTATGGCATATATCCAATACACAATGCAGATTATTATGTCTTTCCTAATGATTTGTATGGCAAGTATTATGATTCCAAGAGCATTTGTTTCAGCAAAAAGACTTGGTGAAATCTACGATACAGAAATTACAATCCATAACCCTGAAAACCCTAAGCAGTTTGAAGAAAAACAAAAGGGCGTTGTAGAATTTAAGGATGTAACATTTGCTTATCCGGGAGCAGAAGAACCTGTACTAAAGGACATTAGCTTTACTGCAAAGCCAGGTGAAACTACTGCTATTATCGGTTCAACAGGTAGTGGTAAGAGTACACTTATCAACCTTATCCCAAGATTTTACGATACAACTAAGGGTTCTGTTACAGTTGACGGTCAAGATATTAAGGATGTTAAGCTAACTGATTTAAGAGATAAAATCGGTTATGTACCACAGAAAGGTATGCTATTCTCCGGTACTATTAAGTCAAACATTGCTTTTGCAAATGAAGACCTACCAATGGAAAAAATCGAAAAAGCAGCAGAGATTGCTCACGCAACAGAATTCATCAATGAAAAGCCTCAGAAATATGAAACACATATTAGCCAAGGTGGTACTAATGTTTCAGGTGGTCAAAGACAAAGACTTTCTATTGCAAGAGCTATTGCAAATGAACCTGAAGTGCTAATCTTTGATGATAGCTTCTCAGCACTAGACTTTAAGACTGATGTTGCAGTCAGAAAGGCACTTAGTGAAAATATTAAGAATAGCACAATCCTTATTGTTGCTCAAAGAATCAGCACAGTTCTAAATGCTGAACAGATACTTGTACTTGACAACGGTAAAATCGTTGGTAAGGGTACACACAAAGAACTACTGAAAAACTGTCAAGTTTATCGTGACATTGCAGAAAGTCAGTTGTCAAAGGAGGAATTACAGTAATGCCTATGCCTATGGGAGGACCTAGAGGTGGTAGAGGTCCACAAGGAAAAATGATGGGAACAGCTAAAGCAAAAGACTTTAAGGGTTCTATCAAAAGCCTTTTTAAATATATCGGCAACTACAAATTTGCCATACTCATTGTTGTAATTTTCGCCATTGCAAGTACAGTTTTCAATGTTATAGGACCTAAGATTTTAGGTAATGCAACAACAGAACTTTTCAACGGAATTATGAGTAAGTATTCCGGTGGTTCAGGCATTGATTTCGGTAAAATTGCCGGTATCTTAATCGGACTACTATGTATCTATATTACAAGTTCGATTTGTGGTTTTGTTCAGAACTTCCTAATGAGTACAGTAACTCAGAAGGTTGGTTATAGATTAAGAAGAGATATTTCTTACAAAATCAATCTTCTTCCTATGAACTACTTTGACAGACATCAAACAGGTGAAACACTATCTATTATCACAAATGATGTTGATACTCTTTGTACAAGTTTAAACCAGGTTGCAACTCAGGCAGTAACATCAATTTCAACAATCATCGGTGTGCTATATATGATGTTTAGCATTAACTGGATGATGACACTTATTGCATTAGTTATTCTACCGATTGCACTAATCTTTATTTCACTTATCTTTAAGATTTCTCAGAAACATTTTAGAAATCAGCAGGATTACTTAGGTCATGTTAACGGTCAAGTTGAAGAAACAATCAGTGGTGTTAACATTGTTCAGGCATTTAACACAGTTGACAGAAATGTTGAAGAATTCGAAAAGTCCAACAATATGCTTTATAAATCAGCATGGAAGAGCCAGTTCTTCTCAGGTTTAGCAGGTCCTATTATGCAGGTAATCGGTAACTTAGCTTACGGTGCAATTGCAGTACTTGGTGGTTACTTAGCTATTCAGGGTACAATTACTGTCGGTGACATTCAGTCATTTATACAGTATGTAAGACAGTTTACAATGCCTATTCAGCAACTTGCTCAGGTAAGTAATATGATTCAGCAAATGACTGCATCAGCTGAAAGAATTTTTGAATTTATCGGTGAAAAGGAAGAGTCCCAAGAAGCTGAAAACCATTGCAAGAAGCCTAACGGTGAAAATGTTACTGTTGATGAAATCACAGGTAATGTAACATTTGACCATGTTAAATTCGGCTACAACGAGGATAAAATTATTATTCACGACTTCTCAGCTAAAGTTAAGCAAGGTCAGAAGATTGCTATTGTTGGCCCTACAGGTGCAGGTAAAACAACAATGGTTAAGCTACTGATGAGATTCTATGACCTAAACGGTGGTAGCATCCTAGTTGATGAACACAACATTAATGACTTTGACAGAAGAGAACTAAGAGAGCTTTACGGTATGGTTCTTCAGGATACATGGCTATTTAAAGGCTCAATTATGGAGAACATTCGTTACGGTAAATTGGATGCCGGTGATGAAGATGTTATAAAGGCTGCAAAGGCTGCTCATGTTGATGACTTTGTTAAACACCTACCTGATGGCTACAATATGGTTCTAAATGAAGAAGCATCAAATGTTAGCCAAGGTCAAAAGCAGTTATTAACTATTGCAAGAACAATTCTTGCCGACCCTAAGATTCTTATTCTTGATGAAGCTACTTCTTCAGTTGATACAAGAACAGAGGCTTATATTCAGAAGGCTATGGATAACCTAATGGAAGGCAGAACAAGTTTTGTTATTGCTCACAGACTTTCAACAATCAAGAACGCTGACTTAATTCTATTTATGAAAGATGGGGACATTGTTGAACAAGGTACTCATAATGAGCTACTTGCTAAGGGTGGCTACTATGCAGACCTATACAACAGTCAGTTTGATAAAGTATCTTAAAAATTTATCACTTTAACACAAAGGGAAGTTACAGTTTCTATGTAACTTCCCTAATTTTTTCAAAAAAAGAACACACAATAACAGTTGAAGTAATCACAAAAATGTGATATATTTGATTAAAGGAGTTGATAGTATGGCAAAAAAAGGTACACACGGCTATTTTGAAGATGAAAACAAAGACACATCTTTTGATGACTTCAAAACTGATATGACTAACATTGATGATGAAGTTGACAAAATCTTAGCCGAACAAAGAAAAGCAAAACAACAGATTGACTTCTTTAGTGATGAACCTATTGATAATAACGAAGATGAATATGTATTTGACAACAGTTCTTCAAGAGAACTAAAGAGCAATAGCCCTAGAAAAAATACATATGCTGAAAATATAGAAACTGAAGAAGTTACACCTGAAACTAAAGAACCACAGGGTAGTCACTCTGCTGATACTAATGATAGTGGTGAAAGCAGAAGTAACAGAAGTTCCGGCAGTTCAGGTAGCAGAAGTTCAAGCAGTAAAAGTTCCAAAGGTTCTAAGGACAAAAAGAAAAAGTCCAAGAAAAAGGACAAGGACAGAGGACACAGTAGCCACGATAGTCACGAAAGTCATAGCAGTAACAGAAAAGATAACAGTAAATCCGATAATAGAAAAGCTGAAAAATCTTCTAAGAGAAGCGACAAAAGCCATTCCGAAAAGAAAAAGCATACAGGACTAAAAACATTTGTTGTTATCATTATTATCCTAGGTGCTTTATGTGGTGGCGTTTATGCTTACTTTGGACATATTCCAACTAAGGAGGATATTCAGAGCCTACTACCTGTGTCAGACAGTGCAGAACCTACTTCTTCTGCTTCAATTCACGAAACACTTGTTGCAATTACAGTTTCAGGTGATACAGTAACATATAACGGTGAAGTACTAAGTAGTGTTGATGAATTAAATAACAGATTGTCAAAGGAAACAGACCCTACAATTTCTCTAATCAACAATGATGCAAATGCTTCTACATACAACAAGGTTGTTGAAATTGTTAACAACTACGGTGGTAACTTTGAAACAATGGATGAGGACAACACAAACCCATCAATTAACACAGAAGAAAACTCTACTGAAGAAAATACTACAGAAAGTGTAGCAGAAAGCACAACAGAACCTACTTCTGAAAGCACTTCTTCAGCAGAATAACTGACAATTTATTCCGATAGTTGACATTATATTTACTATGTGTTACACTATGAAGGTAGAAAAATTAAATATTTTCTTATCAAGAGCGACTGAGGGACAGGCCCTATGAAGTCCGGCAACCTGCGAAAAGCAAGGTGCTAATTCCTGCGGTATAACCGAAAGATGAGTATTAAGCCACCGTCTTTCACGGTGGCTTTTTTTTGTGGTAAGAAATATAAGAAAAGGAGTATAGATATGGGAAAGTATTTATTTACATCAGAATCAGTTACTGAAGGACATCCTGACAAAGTTTGTGACCAGATTAGTGACGCAATTCTTGATGCAATTTTTGAACAAGACAATATGGCTCATGTAGCTTGTGAAACAACTGCAGTTGCCGGTATCGTAAACATTATGGGTGAAATCAGCACAACTGCTAAGGTTGATTATGAAGCAGTTACAAGAAATGTTATTAACGAAATCGGCTATGACAGAGATGAACTTCTATTTAACGGTCACAACTGCAAAATCAACAATATGATTACAACACAGTCACCTGATATTGCAATGGGCGTTAACGAAAGTTACGAACTAAAAGACGGTGAAGAGGACAAGTACAATCAGTTTGGTGCAGGTGACCAAGGTATGATGTTTGGTTATGCTTGTGACGAAACAGAAGAACTAATGCCACTAACTATTTCACTATCTCACAAACTGGCTAAGAAGTTAACTGAGGTTAGAAAGAACGGCACACTAAAGTATCTTCGTCCTGATGGCAAAACTCAGGTTACTGCTCTTTATAAAGACGGCAAGGTTGTTAGCATTGACACAGTTGTTATCTCTACTCAGCATGATGAAGATGTTACACTTGAACAGATTAGAAATGATTTAATCAAGTATGTTATTAAGCCAATTATCCCTGAAAATCTACTAACTGATGATACAAGAATTCTTGTAAACCCAACAGGTAGATTTGTTATCGGTGGTCCTGCCGGTGACTCAGGTTTAACAGGTAGAAAGATTATTGTTGACACATACGGTGGTTATGGCCGTCATGGTGGTGGTGCATTCTCAGGTAAAGACCCAACTAAGGTTGACCGTAGTGCTGCTTACTATGCAAGATATATTGCTAAGAACATTGTTGCCTCAGGTATTGCTAGTAGATGTGAAGTGCAACTTGCTTATGCAATCGGTGTTGCAAAGCCTGTTTCAATTATGGTAGATACTTTCGGTACAAGTAAGTATAGTAACAGTGAAATTGCAAATGCCGTTAAGAAGGTATTTGATTGCCGTCCTGCTGCTATTATTGAAGAACTTAACCTTCGCAATACTAAGTTCCTACCTACTGCTGCTTATGGTCATATGGGCAGAACAGACCTTAATGTTAAGTGGGAAGATACCGATAAGGTAGAAGAACTAAAGAAAGCATTAGCATAATTAAATTACAGATAATTTTTAAGTTTTTATAATCCTAAGCCAAGGCTACTATTATAGTCTTGGCTTTTCTCATACAAAAAACGGCTGATACAATAAAGTATCAGCCTTAATTTTTACAGCCTATATTTAGATTTACATTACATTTTTATAATTGCTATTAAGATTGAAAAGTAGTGGAATGCACTGCCAAGTACAGTGAAAATATGCCATATGGGATGGAAGTATTTTACCTTTTTAATTACATAAAACACAACACCAACAGTATAAATTACACCACCAAGTACAAGGAATAATGCAGAAAGGAAAGGTACTTTTGCAATTAACGGCTTTATAGCAAAGATAATAACCCAGCCTGTAGCAATGTAACAAATAAGGGAAGGAATTTTAGCCTTTTCCATATTAATTGAATTTAGTGTTATGCCAATAATTGATGCAACCCACACAACAGAAAACAATATCCAACCTGTAACACCACCAAGAATATAAAGGGTTATTGGTGTGTATGTACCTGCAATAAGCAAAAATATTGTGTTGTGGTCCATTATTTGAAAGAAGTGCTTTACCCTTTCATTTGTAAATGAATGATACAGTGTGCTCATTGTATAAAGAATTATCAGTGATGCACCGTAAATTGCCGAACTGACAACTGCCAATGCATTTCCGTATATAACCGAAAATACAAGCAAAACAACTGTACCGGCTATGGACAAACAAGCTCCCACACCATGACTGACAGAAGAAAAAATTTCTTCCCCTAATGTATATTTTCTTTTGATTTTTCCCATTAATTAATCATCTCTATTCTTTGTTATTGTTGATAAGATGTTTTACTGTATTGTTATATTTTCTTTTTCTAAATTGTATTATTAATTCTTCTGAGTGTGTAAGTGTGTAATTAAATTGTTTATTATAAGCTATATTATTATGTTATTTAGCTAATATATTATTTTGGTAAGTAACGCTCATTTATTTCTTAACTATTATTATCCATTATCTTCTCCGTTTTATCAATATGTATCCCTATGCGATTTATCCCTTTTAGCTATATTGCTATGCGTATTTAGCATTATAAACTCCTTGCTTTTATTTATGTAACTAAACCGGTAATGTGTTTTTATAGTCTATGGTAAACGGTTCTAAATAATAATACAATTTAGTTTTTTGATTTCGATTGTGGGTTATTGTAGATTATAATAATTTAGCTCTGCAAATTTGGGTTTGTAGGGCTAAATGTAAAGTGTTAGATTTCAGCAAATAAGGCTCCCTTGTGTAAAGGGAGCTGTCGCTTGTAAATTGGAAGAATGACAATTTACTCTTAAAG